>JBFGYW010000089.1:0-12325 GCA_041587235.1 Vibrio sp. | reverse complement strand
CTCA
The DNA here is from genome assembly GCA_041587235.1 of Vibrio sp. Taxonomy (GTDB): domain Bacteria; phylum Pseudomonadota; class Gammaproteobacteria; order Enterobacterales; family Vibrionaceae; genus Vibrio. The sequence goes on along the minus strand of JBFGYW010000089.1, from coordinate 12,321 downwards.
ACCAACAACGCCTCAACCAACAACGCCTGAGCCTCAAACGCCAGTGACCATTGCCGCGCAGGGGTTAGTGATGAACTTTAGTGACGATTGTTGGGTGCAAATAAAAGATGCCAGTGGAAAAACCTTGTTAGTCGGTTTACAAAAAGCGGGCAAGCAAGTTGACTTATCCGGAGAGAAGCCATTTCAAGTTGTTTTAGGCGCGCCTGAAGCGGTAAACATGACATTTGCCAGTGAACCTATCGATCTTTCTCGTTATACTGCAGGGAAAGTAGCAAGATTCACCCTACCTTAGAAACTATGATGCAATACGAATCTCCTATAGTAAGACGCAAATCGACTCGAATTTACGTCGGTAATGTTCCGATTGGTGATGGCGCTCCGATTGCCGTTCAATCGATGACCAATACCAGAACAACGGATGTTGCGGCAACGGTCGCACAAATTAAAGCGCTTGAAAATGTCGGTGCGGATATCGTTCGCGTTTCGGTGCCGACGATGGACGCCGCTGAAGCTTTTAAGCAAATCAAACAGCAAGTCTCTGTCCCCTTGGTTGCGGATATTCACTTTGACTATCGGATTGCTCTACAAGTCGCAGAGTACGGGGTCGATTGCTTGCGTATTAACCCAGGCAATATTGGTAACGAGAGCCGAATTCGCTCTGTGGTTGATTGTGCGCGCGATAAAAATATCCCAATTCGCATTGGTGTCAATGGCGGTTCTTTGGAAAAAGATCTGCAAATGAAGTACGGTGAGCCGACTCCCGAAGCCTTGGTGGAATCGGCGATGCGTCATGTCGATATTCTCGACAGACTCAATTTTGATCAATTTAAAGTCAGTGTTAAAGCCTCAGATGTGTTTCTCGCGGTCGGTTCTTATCGCCTTCTTGCTAAGAAGATCGATCAGCCTTTACACCTTGGGATCACTGAAGCGGGCGGTGCAAGAGCGGGGGCGGTCAAATCATCGGTCGGTCTTGGTATGCTACTGGCCGAAGGGATTGGTGACACGTTGCGCATTTCCTTAGCGGCGAACCCGGTCGAAGAGATCAAAGTCGGCTTTGATATTCTTAAATCGCTGCGCATTCGTTCGCGCGGGATTAACTTTATCGCTTGTCCGAGTTGCTCTCGCCAAGAATTTGATGTGATCTCGACAGTCAATGCACTCGAAGAGCGTTTAGAAGATGTGCTAACCCCAATGGATGTTTCTATTATCGGGTGCGTGGTAAACGGCCCAGGTGAGGCAGAAGTGTCACACTTAGGCTTAGCGGGAAGTCACAAGAAAAGCGCTTTTTACGATGATGGGAAACGCCAAAAAGAGCGTTTTGACAATGACGATCTGGTCGATAAACTAGAAGCAAAAATTCGCGCCAAAGCGGCAATGATGGACAGTAGTAATCGCATTGATGTACGTATTGATGACGAAATCAACTCAACAAAATAAACGGTAAGCACTGTGGCAAAAACAATTCAAGCAATTCGAGGTATGAATGACTGCCTCCCAACACAATCCCCTTTGTGGCAAAAACTGGAAAACACCGTAAAAAGTGTGATCAGCGCTTATGGCTACAACGAAATTCGCATGCCCATTGTTGAGATGACGCATTTATTTAGCCGCGCGATTGGTGAGGTCACCGATGTGGTTGAAAAAGAAATGTACACCTTTGAAGATCGCAACGGCGACAGTCTGACTTTACGTCCTGAAGGCACGGCAGGCTGTGTGCGGGCAGGAATTGAAAATGGCTTACTTTATAACCAAGAGCAACGCTTGTGGTACATGGGCCCAATGTTCCGTCACGAGCGTCCGCAAAAAGGCCGTTATCGTCAATTTCACCAATGTGGTGTTGAGGTCTTTGGCCTAGATGGCCCTGATGTCGATGCTGAACTCATCATGATGACCGCGCGCATTTGGCGTCAATTGGGCATTGATAAGCACGTGCGTTTAGAGTTGAACTCGATTGGCTCTCCCGAGGCTCGCGCTCAATACCGCGAAGCGCTTATCGCTTTCCTTGAGCAGCACAATGACGTACTAGATGATGATGCCAAACGTCGTATGTACACCAACCCACTGCGAGTATTGGATACGAAAAACCCCGAGATTCAAAAGGTGTTGGTCGACGCTCCCGAGCTGAGTGATTACCTGGATGAAGAGTCGAAAAGCCACTTTGCCGGTTTGTGTGAACTTCTCGACGCCGCAGGAATCGAATACACAGTGAATCAGCGTTTAGTACGCGGTCTTGATTATTACAACCGTACGGTTTTTGAGTGGATCACTGAAAGCCTAGGGGCTCAGGGGACTGTATGTGGTGGCGGTCGTTACGATGGCCTTGTCGAGCAACTCGGCGGGCGCGCAACACCGGGTATTGGCTTTGCGATGGGCTTAGAGCGCTTAGTCTTAATGCTAGAGACTTTAGAGCTCGATGAAGTACGTCGCAGCGTTGATGTTTACATGGTCACTGCGGGTGAAGGCACTATGATGGCGGGGATGAAACTCGCCGAGCAATTGCGTGAAGAGATCGAAGGCATTCGTGTGATGAGTCACTTTGGCGGCGGCAACTTTAAGAAGCAATTTAAACGCGCGGATAAAGTCGGTGCGGTCGTGGCCTTGGTTCTTGGTGAAAACGAAGTCGCAGAGAATACAGTGGTACTCAAAGATCTTGTCGGCGGCGAGCAAACGACCTATTCACAAAGTGAGATTGCCCAACATATTCGCGGGTTAATTTAGTCGTCGCATTGGGACACAAAATAGCATTTCATCAATGGCAGCCCTGCGCTGCCATTTGATCAGTAAGAGGACAGGAAGTGGAACTTTACGATACTGAAGAGCAACAAGTAGAAGCCATCAAAAGTTGGTGGGCTCAATATGGCAATGCCTTAATTGCGGGCGTTGTTATTGGTGTAGGTGGTTTAATTGGTTGGCATTACTACCAAGAAGGAAAGACCTCTGAAACTCACGATGCATCACATCAATACACGCAAGTAATGCAAAACCTGACCACACAAGGTGCGGATGCAGAGCAAAGCGTGAGCGATTTTATCGACAATAATCCGGTCACAGAATACTCAGTGTTAGCGGCAATGCAATTGGCCAAAGCCTATGTGCAAGCACAAGACTTTGACAAAGCATTACAACAGCTTCAATGGGCAAAAGACAACAATCAAGAAGAGAAACTTCAACCTCTATTGACGTTTAATATTGCTCGTATCGAAAAAGAGCAGGGGGATTTTACCAAAGCGGAACAAACCCTTGATGGCTTGACGGACGTTGCGTGGACAGGACGTGTGGCTGAGCTTCGCGGTGATATCGCACTGCAAAAAGGCGATGAGAAAGCTGCTTATACCGCCTACACACAAGCACAACAAGAGCAAGACGCTAGCCAGCTACTCGCGCTCAAACTTGATGATTTAGCACAGTAAGGTCAGGAAATGAAGCAAACACTAACAAAAGCTTTGATGGGCTTGGCTGTGGTCACTGCCTTGGTTGGGTGCGCAGGTGAAGAAGATGCCGTGGTGATGGCGCCGCTTCCTCTGGTTGAGAACCAATTTGAGACCCAGACTGAATGGCGTGCCAGTGTCGGTGATGGTGTTGAGCATTATTTCTCTCGTCTTGCGCCGCTTTACGCTTACGACAAAGTCTTTGTCGCGAGTCGCGATGGCGTTGTAAAAGCGCTGGATCCCCAAGAAGGCGATCGCGTGTGGAAAATCGAACTCGATGATGATGAAGCTCGATTATCGGGTGGACTCAGTGCCGCTTACGGCAAGGTTTACGTTGGCAGTGAAAATGGCCAAGTGTACGCACTCGATGAAGAGACGGGTGACATCCAGTGGCAAATTCACATCGATGGCGAAATATTGTCTAAGCCTCTGGCCGATAACAATCTCATTATGATCAATACCAGTGAGGGTGAGCTTGTAGCGCTTAACCCTGACAATGGTGAGCAAGTCTGGTCGATCACCGTTGACGAGCCAAACTTGTCGCTGCGTGGAGATAGTTCACCGGCTGCGGTATCGGGCGGGGTATTTTGGGGTACGGCTAATGGTCGTTTGGCTGCGGCGATTTCAGAGCGTGGTCAATTACTTTGGCAACAGTCGATTGGTTCACCACAGGGCTCAACGGAAATTGATCGCCTCGTCGATGTCGACAGCTCGCCGATTATCATCGGCAGTGATTTGTTTATTGTTGGTATCAATGGCAACTTGACGTCGATCGATCTGCGCTCTGGCAAACCGCGTTGGAAGCGTCGATATTCCTCTGCGATTGATATGGCAACCGATGGCTCGGATTTGTTCTTAGTGACGGATAAAGATCACTTGGTTGCGGTTGATGCACGCAGTGGTACGGAACTTTGGCAAAATAAACAGTTGCAATATCGCTTGCTAACGGCGCCAAAATTGATTGATGGCTATTTGGTGGTTGGCGATGCAAAAGGGTATCTGCATTGGTTGGATCCCAATACCGGTGACTTTGTCGCTCAGCAAGAGATCGATGACAGTGGTTTTTCTGTGGGGCCGGTTGCCCTTGACGATGGCTATGTGATCATGACTCGTGATGGCGATATAAAGAAACTTAAGATCCGCCGCTAATTCGTGATATAATTGCAAATCGGCTCTTGGTTGGTAACAGCCAGGAGCCGATTTTTTGATAGAGAAACAGTGATAGAGAATACCCATTTCACTAGGGAAATATTGGTTTACGCTCAAGGCAAAGAAACAGCGTAAAGGCACAGTTATCGCAAACGGCATGTGACGGGGTTAAGTCAGGTTGTCCGGACTGGTTTAGTGAAATGGGTATCGTTTTGGTTTGCCACTGCCAAGCTAAATAATGTCAAGGGAATAAGCATTCACTATCACTCTAAACATTTAATATTTATAGAGGTTATTTATGGTTCCTGTTGTTGCCCTTGTTGGGCGTCCCAACGTAGGCAAATCCACCTTATTCAATCGTTTGACGCGCACGCGTGACGCTTTGGTGGCAGACTTCCCCGGCTTGACGCGCGACCGTAAATACGGACAAGCAAAGTTGGGTGAACACGACTTCATCGTCATTGATACCGGTGGTATTGACGGTACGGAGACTGGGGTAGAAACCAAAATGGCTGAGCAGTCACTGTCTGCAATTAATGAAGCAGATGTGGTGCTATTTCTCGTTGATGGCCGAGCTGGGCGTACTCCCGCTGATGAAGCCATCGCGACTCATCTGAGAAAAATTGAAAAGCCGACCATGCTGGTGGTCAATAAAATTGACGGTGTCGATGGTGATGCAGCGTGTTCGGATTTTTGGCAGTTGGGCGTTGAAAACATGTACCAAATTGCCGCCGCGCATGGCCGCGGTGTGACAGCGCTGTTAGAGCGAGCACTGCATCCATTTATCGAGTCGTTAATCGAAAATGAAATGGGTGAAATTCAAGATCTGTCTGAACTTGAAGACCGCGAAGAAGAAAGCTTTGATTACAGTGAAGCAGAAGCGGAAGAAATTCACGCTCGCTTACAAGCTCAGCCGATCAAATTGGCCATCATTGGTCGCCCTAATGTGGGTAAATCCACCTTGACCAATCGCATTCTCGGTGAAGAGAGAGTGGTGGTTTACGATATGCCGGGAACAACCCGAGACTCCATTTATATACCGATGGAGCGCAATGGTCGTGAATATGTATTGATCGATACCGCAGGCGTTCGACGTCGCGGCCGTATCGATGAGACGGTTGAGAAGTTCTCGGTGGTGAAAACCCTGCAAGCGATCGAAGATGCCAATGTGGTATTGGTGGTGATCGATGCAAGAGAAAACATTTCAGATCAAGATTTGAGCTTGTTGGGCTTTGCTTTGAATGCTGGCCGCTCTGTTGTACTAGCCGTCAATAAATGGGACGGATTAGATACTGATGTTAAAGACAACGTGAAAAAAGAGCTGGATCGCCGTTTGGGCTTTGTTGATTTTGCGCGCTTGCACTTTATCTCTGCTTTGCACGGTACCGGTGTTGGCCACTTGTTTGAGTCAGTTGAAGAGGCTTACCGTTCTGCAACAACCCGAGTGAGTACGTCAGTATTAACCCGTATTATGAAAATGGCGACCGAAGATCACCAACCGCCGATGGTGCGTGGCCGACGCGTGAAATTGAAATACGCGCACGCAGGTGGTTATAACCCGCCGATCGTGGTTATTCACGGCAACATGGTCAATGAATTACCCGATTCTTATAAGCGGTATTTGATGAACTATTATCGCAAATCTCTGGAGATAGTCGGTACGCCTATTCGCGTTGTCTTCCAAAACAGCGACAACCCTTTTGAAGGCAAAACCAATAAGTTGACCCTCTCTCAAGAGCGAAAACGCAAACGCATGATGTCGGCGGTGAAAAACCGCGGCAAATAATGATAAGAAGCCCAAGTATTGAACTTGGGCTTTTTTTTTCAAAGATCAATGTGTGCTCGATCCGTTCTGACCCAGCTCTTCGATGAACTGGTTGCGATCTTTTGTTGCGGTTGGAGGGTCTGCTCTCTTTTTCTCATTACGCGCTATGTTATTCTGATTTAACTTCGCCAATGATAAGTGATGAGTTTAACCTTCCCTTGTTTTTCACTCGATATCCGTGCGAGTTTGAGAGTGAGCATTGACTAAAAAACACACGTGATGGGGGAGAGTGAGACAATATTGGCCTAAAATAGCAGCGTACGCCTCCTGACAAGCGGTGTTTTTCAATCATCTCAATGACAATCTATCTTTTATAAAATTCCAACAATCTCGTTTATATTGTTTTTAATTGATATAAAAAACCAAATAAAATCCAAATGCAGAATATGTAACTTATGCTTTCGGGGTGTGGTTATATAAAAATTCTTTTTCATACTGATCGCTGATCATGAATAGATTACAAGGATCTTGATGTCAGATGATCTTTTTTATCGATCCGCACTAATTCCTCTTTGACCTGCGAAGTGGGACGGTTGGAATGCGTCTGTGTGATTCAATCGACGCTTCGCCTTGCTTGATTGTTGTTAAGCGTGTTTTGCGCTTTGGTAAGTAACAGTAATTTGTTAAGTAACAGTGATTTGGTAAGCAGCAATGATTTAGTAAGTCACAATGTGAATCGGCACTGAGTAAAATTTAGCTGGGCAGAAGCCTCATCTATATTAGAGATTGTCTTTTCTTTACACGAGGATTGTTGGCGATCAAAGTTTACCCGGTTGATAACAGGTATTTTATTAATAAAGGTGTTGTATAGGAGACATTGGCGATGAATACCTGTCCTCAGTGCGCGACAGAAATGGAGTGGCAGCCCATCGGTCATTACTGCCAAACGTGTCGTCACTACTGGCAATCACGCGCCCATTGCCCAGACTGTGATGGCCAGTTAGAAAAACTGCAAGCTTGTGGTTCGGTGAGTTATTTTTGCCCCGACTGCCAAGCGTTAAAATCGCGCTCTGCGGTTAAAAAGGTTTGGCGACGAGTCAATCCTTGCTCTTGCGCTTAACTTCTGAGTAGATTTGACCGTCCGAGAGTTGGGTCACAATGACATCACCAGTAGCGACTTGATGTTCGGCTGTGATCACTGCGCCCGTTGGACTTTGGGTGATGGAATAGCCGCGTTTTAAGGTCGCGAGTGGGCTGACGGCATCTAACTTTTCGGCTTGCAAGGCTAAGCGATGCATTTGGTGTTTGAGGTAAGTACTCATCGCTTGCTGTAAACGCTGTTCGAGTCGCGTCACTTTTTCTTGCTGACGCTGGATAACGCCGATTGGGCTTAAGTGTATGAGTTTGGTTTCTAACCGTTGTAAGCGATATTTTTGCTGCTCAAGTTGACGATTTAAGGCGTTGTTTAAACGGCTGTCGAGGTCGTCAAGCTGTTGACTTTGAGTTGTTAGGCGATGCTGTGGGTGCTGTTTTTCCAATCGGTGTCGCTGTTGGCTTAGGTGGTATTGGCGACGACTGAGATAGCGCTCAAAAGCGTGCTGTAAATAACGCGTTTTTTCTATAATTTGCATTGCCTTGTGGCTTTGATCTCGGCTCACAAGTTCTGCCGCCGCCGATGGCGTTGGCGCTCGCATATCGGCAACAAAGTCAGCAATAGTGACATCGATTTCGTGCCCGACTGCGCTGATCACCGGGATTTGGCTCGCGACAATAGTTCTGGCGACAATTTCTTGGTTAAAACTCCACAAATCTTCTAATGAGCCACCGCCACGTCCGACAATCAAGACATCGCATTCATTGCGTTCATTGGCCGCACCAATGGCTTGAGCAATACTGATCGCCGCCCCTTCACCTTGTACTAAGGTTGGATAAATCACCACCGGCAGCGTTGGATCACGGCGTTTGAGGACATCTAAAATATCGTATAATGCCGCACCGGTTTTCGAGGTGACCACCCCGACGCATTTAGGGTGTTCTGGTAGGGGGTTTTTTAGGTGTTGGGCAAATAAACCTTCTGAAGCCAGTTTGAGTTTTAACGCATCAAATTCTTGCTGACGTCGACCATCGCCCTCGGGCTGCATACTCTCGATAATCAGCTGATAGTCACCACGCGGTTCGTATAAAGACAAACGCGCTTTAACCAGGACTTGTTGACCGTTTTGCGGTTTAAAGCTCACTCGGCGGTTGTTGCCACGGAACATAGCACATTTGACTTGGGCGCGACTGTCTTTGAGGGTGAAATACCAGTGGCCTGAAACTGGGGTCGATAAGTTAGACATTTCGCCAAGTAACCAGACGATCCCCATTTCATTTTCGAGCAGTAAGCGCACTTCAGCATTTAAACGCGAGACGGTGAAAATATTGGCTTGGGAACTGGACAAGGCTGATCTCATAGGCGTGAGTATGGAAGATAGCCGCAATATAATACATATCAAGGGGGTAATTGCAAATAAAAAACTAAAAAATGAGTAGCCAATCGTTTACCTTCAACGTATAATCCCACCGCAATATCAAATCCAAATCACTTTAATGATAAGTCACTAAAGTCTTGGATAACTCTTTCATTCATCCTATTTGTTGTGAGATATTGCAAATGCTAAGAATTGCCAAAGAAGCGCTGACATTCGATGATGTTCTTCTCGTGCCAGCACACTCCACCGTTCTCCCCAACACCGCTGAGTTGCGTACTCAGTTGACCAAAAACATTCAGCTCAATATTCCTATGCTGTCCGCCTCTATGGACACTGTGACTGAAGCTCGCCTGGCCATTGCCCTTGCGCAAGAAGGCGGTATTGGTTTCATTCACAAGAACATGTCTATTGAACAGCAAGCCAATGAAGTCCGTCGTGTGAAAAAGTTTGAAGCGGGCATGGTGACTCACCCTGTGACGGTTCAACCTGATCAAACTATTGCTGACGTGATGGCGCTGACTGAAAAGCACGGTTTTGCCGGTTTCCCTGTCGTGACCGAAGGCCATGAGTTAGTCGGTATTATTACCGGCCGTGATGTGCGTTTTGTAACGGATTTATCAAAGAGTGTTGAATCCGTTATGACGCCTAAAGATAAATTGGCAACGGTAAAAGAAGGCGCGTCTCGCGCAGAAGTACAAGAAGAGATGCACCACGCCCGTGTTGAGAAAATATTGGTTGTTAACGACGAGTTTCAATTGACCGGTATGATCACGGCAAAAGATTTCCACAAAGCAGAACGCAAACCGAACGCGTGTAAAGACGCTCAAGGTCGTTTGCGTGTCGGTGCAGCAGTGGGTGCTGGCGCAGGTAATGAAGAGCGCGTTGCAGCCTTGGTTGAGGCCGGCGTTGATGTGTTGTTGATCGATTCTTCACACGGCCACTCTGAAGGCGTGCTAAATCGCATTCGCGAAACGCGTGCGGCGTACCCAGATCTTGAGATCATCGGCGGCAACGTGGCAACGGGCGAAGGCGCTCGTGCACTGATTGAAGCGGGTGTCAGCGCAGTAAAAGTGGGGATTGGCCCAGGTTCTATTTGTACCACGCGTATCGTTACTGGTGTAGGTGTTCCGCAAATCACCGCTATTTCTGATGCGGCCGCGGTTGCTGATGAATACGGAATTCCTGTGATTGCCGATGGGGGCATTCGCTTCTCTGGCGATATCTGTAAAGCGATTGCCGCTGGCGCTTCTTGTGTGATGGTCGGCTCTATGTTTGCAGGTACCGAAGAAGCTCCGGGTGAAATCATTCTTTACCAAGGTCGTTCATACAAGTCTTACCGCGGTATGGGCTCGCTTGGCGCGATGTCTCAAGGTTCTTCGGACCGTTACTTCCAAAGTGATAACGCCGCCGACAAATTGGTTCCTGAAGGTATCGAAGGTCGCATTGCTTACAAAGGTCGCTTAAAAGAGATCGTGCATCAACAAATGGGTGGTTTGCGCTCGAGTATGGGCTTGACTGGTTCTGCGACGATTAATGATTTGCGCACTAAAGCTCAATTTGTACGCATTTCTGGCGCGGGCATTCAAGAGTCACACGTTCACGACGTGCAAATCTCTAAAGAAGCGCCAAACTACCGTTTAGGTAACTAAGTTTCATTCGTTCATGGGCATTGGAGTGCTGTCTAAGCTTCAATGCCATTTGACGAGGCGAGTCGGTTCGTCTCGGTTTGATTACCCAGTTTAATAAGATAGCTCAAATGACCAAAAACATTCATGATCAACGTATTCTTATCCTAGATTTCGGTTCTCAATATACTCAACTTGTTGCGCGTCGTGTACGTGAAATCGGTGTGTATTGTGAATTGTGGAGTTGGGATGTCGATGAAGCCGATATTCGCGAGTTTAACCCTGACGGCATCATTTTGTCTGGTGGCCCAGAGAGCGTAACAGAAGCAAATTCTCCTCGTGCACCACAATATGTTTATGACGCGGGTGTGCCTGTACTGGGTGTGTGCTACGGCATGCAAACCATGGCTGAGCAGTTAGGCGGTAAAGTTGCAGGTTCTACTGAGCGTGAGTTCGGCTATGCACAAGTGAATGTCGACAATCAATCTGCTATTTTTGCGGGCTTAGAGTCGATTCAAGATGTGTGGATGAGCCACGGTGATAAAGTGGTGGAAATCCCAGCTGACTTTACCAAAGTCGGTCAGACTGAAACTTGCCCTTTTGCGGCAATGGCCAATGAAGAGAAGCGTTTTTACGGTGTGCAATTTCACCCAGAAGTCACGCATACTAAGCAAGGTTTGCAGATGCTAGAGAACTTTGTTCTTAAGGTTTGTCAATGTGAGCGCTTGTGGACGTCTGAATCTATCATCGAAGATGCGGTTGCTCGTATTAAAGAGCAGGTGGGTGATGATGAAGTTATCCTAGGTCTTTCTGGTGGTGTCGACTCTTCGGTTGTGGCGATGTTGGTTCACCGCGCAATTGGCGACAAATTGACTTGTGTGTTCGTTGACAACGGTCTACTTCGTCTCAACGAAGGTCAGCAAGTGATGGATATGTTTGGCGATAAGTTTGGCCTAAACATCATCAAAATCGATGCAGAAGAGCGTTTCCTTCGCGCGTTAGAAGGCAAATCAGACCCAGAAGACAAGCGTAAGACGATCGGTCACGTGTTTGTTGAAGTGTTTGATGAAGAGTCGAAGAAGCTGAAAAATGCTAAATGGTTAGCCCAAGGCACCATTTACCCTGATGTAATTGAGTCAGCAGCATCGAAAACCGGTAAAGCGCATGTGATTAAGTCTCACCACAATGTCGGTGGCTTGCCAGATGACATGGCAATGGGCTTAGTGGAGCCACTGCGCGAGTTGTTTAAAGATGAAGTGCGTAAGATTGGTCTTGAGTTAGGCTTGCCTTACAACATGCTTTACCGTCACCCGTTCCCAGGCCCAGGTTTGGGTGTGCGCGTGCTTGGCGAGATCAAAAAAGAGTACTGTGATCTCTTGCGCCGCGCTGATGCGATCTTTATTGAAGAGCTGCACAATGCCGACCTTTACAACAAGGTCTCTCAAGCGTTTACCGTGTTCTTGCCAGTTCGCTCGGTTGGCGTTATGGGCGATGGCCGTAAATACGATTGGGTAGTTTCGCTGCGCGCAGTAGAAACGATTGACTTTATGACCGCGCATTGGGCGCACTTGCCATACGATTTCCTTGGTAAGGTGTCTAACCGCATTATTAATGAGATCGATGGCATCTCTCGTGTGGTTTACGATATTTCAGGTAAGCCACCAGCAACGATCGAGTGGGAATAATCCTCCTTTAAGAAAGGTCTGGCATTAACAGGCACTAAATCAACCTTAAGTCCGCGTAATTGCGGACTTTTTTTGTTTTTAGCTTAGTCAATTTTGGCAATGTCTGGCAACGCCAAGCACGGTTTGACCATGGTATTTTGATGGGTATGATTCATCGGTAATGCCATGGATTACGCCCGATACCATGCTGAGTGTTTT
>JBFGYW010000088.1:0-12333 GCA_041587235.1 Vibrio sp. | reverse complement strand
GTTAAGACAAGTAGCAAGTGGCAAGAAAAAGACTTAAAACCCAAACGGCTCGGTTTTGACCTTTCTTGCTACTTTAGCGCAGCGTCCTTGCAGTGAAACGATCTTGCAGCGAAGCGATCTTTTCCCTGCCTCAAGTGAAAGAAAAACCCTCGCCGGCCGTTCTATATCTTTAACAGGACAACCCCAAACACCATCGCCGAATAGAGATAGCCCCTATGAGACTAGCCAGACTATTGAGACAAACCAAACTTCTCCTTTGCTTGTTACTGCTTACCCCACTTTCTGCCTATGCCGCGCCCAAATCTGATCTTTGGGATTTTTGGTCTGATCACAATGCTCAATCAACGCAAAAGGTCGATCACAGCCAATGGCAAGCGCTACTGACTCAGTACGTCAAAACCGAGGGGGAACAGACCTACTTTCGCTACGGTGACCTCCGTGGCCAAGACCGACAAGCGTTAACCGAATACCTCAACCGCCTCACGTCACTCGACCCTCGCGATTTAAATCGCGCCGAGCAATTCGCCTACTGGGTTAACCTCTACAACGCGTTAACCGTCAATCTGATTGTAGACAACTACCCACTTAAGTCGATCACCAAACTTGGCGGCCTATTCTCGTTTGGCCCCTGGGATCAAGACATCACCCAAGTGGCGGGCAAAACCCTCACTCTCAACGACATCGAACACCGTATCCTACGCCCCATTTGGCAAGATTATCGTATCCATTACGCGGTCAATTGCGCGAGTATCGGTTGCCCTAACCTGTCTGCTACCGCCATCACAGCCGACAATACCGAGGCCTGGTTAACGACGGCAGAAAGCGAATTTGTTGCCAGTCAAAAAGCCATGTCGATACAAAAGGGCAAAACAGTGATTTCTTCGATTTTCGTTTGGTATCAAGAAGACTGGGGGGGCCGCGAGCAGGTCAAACGCTACTTAAGTGAAAAACGCCCCGAGCTCGCCAAGCAAAATGGCGACTGGGATGACGCCTACGACTGGGATTTAAACGTATGGCCCAAAACGCAGTAAGGCGTTAATGAGATTGGTATTAGATCACCGGTTGTAAACAAACAAAAAACGCGCCATCATCCGGCGCGTTTTTATTGGTCATAACGAAATTAACTAGCGCGATGCTTCTTGATCATATCGTAGGCGTTTTGGATCTCTTGCGATTTTTCTTTCGCCACATTCATCATCTCTGGCGGCAAACCTTTGGCCATGAGCTTATCCGGGTGATGTTCGTTCATCAATTTGCGATAGGCGCGCTTAATCGTTTTATCATCATCACTTTTATTGACGCCCAAGATTTGATAGGCGCTGTCGAGCTGATCTTGACTGTGCTGCTGACCAAAGCCGTGCGAAGAAGATCCCCCCGCGCCTTGTTGGTGAAAGCCCTGCTGCTGTTGAAAACGAAACGCCGCCATATAACGGGCCAAACGCGCCTCGAGATCGCGAGCCGAAAAACCGAGCCCCTTGGCAACGCGTTGCAACACCTCGTGCTCACTCGGATGTAAATCGCCGTCGGCAAAGGCGGCTGAGATTTGCAGTTCCAAGAAAAACTGCAGCAAATCATAACGGCTATTGGTTGCTTGTTTGACACTGGCTAAGGTCTCTTCGAGCGGAAAGTCGCTTTCTTTACCAGCGCGAAAGGCGGCTTGAGCCGCACTGCGCTGCTCACCGTGTAAGTTCATGCGCTCCATCATGGCACTGGCCAGTTGAATCTCTTCGGCCTTGACCTGACCTTTTGATTTAGCCACGTGCCCCATCACCGAAAACGCGGCGTTAAAAAACGCGCTCTGACGCTCGGCCTGATTTGGCCCACCGGCAAAACTGCCCGGATTAAACCCCGCGTTGCGACTCATGCCTTTGTCGAACTGATGACCGATAAAACATCCCAATGCCGCACCAATCACGCCACCGAATAAAAAGCCAAAAAAGGCTCCGAGCAATTTACCAAAAATCTGCATCTTACCTACTCTATCAATGAATTTTTTCCGCCTGTTGCGGTCTTATTTTAGCCGTGTGTCAAACCATGGTTCAACGAGCCATCGCAATGGCTTCAGATCATAGAGACCACAGCACCCGTAAAAAGTGTCAAAATGCGCTGCAGTACTGACTCACCCAAAAGTGAATACCGTTTTTTAATCGCGATGGCGATGGCGAGCGAGATGACAATCTTGACACTGAGTTTGTTACACTTTCCTCTGCACTGACTTTCGACCTTTAGACGGGCCAAGCCATGGACGCCAGAGAAACAACACAAGTGTACAACCTATCACTGCTGGCGTTAAATCGACCAACGCCAGCAAAAGAACAAGGCAGAGAGAATAGCACGAACACCGCTTGTGATGCGCCTCTAACTTCTGTGCTTTGTGATTTTATGGACAACAAATGACAATGATTAAATGGGGTTTATAGTGCCGATAGCAATGAAATCCTTTATCATGGATAATTATGACAACCATCTGGCAGATCTCGCCATCTAGCAGTAGTGACACAGGAAAGTTCAATCCAATGCGACAATTTACCCGCACAGTATTAGCGGCCTCAATAAGCTACGCCTTGTTCGTGCCTGCAACCCACGCTGAGTCTAGCAAAGACTCGAATACCATGAAATCCACTCAAGCAGCCTCGAGCAGTAGCGACGATGATCTCAACCAAGAAGTGGTGATCACCTCCGATAAACTCGAAGCCGTCAATGGCGACAAAGCGGTTTATTCTGGTAACGTTAAAGTGACACAGGGCAAAAAGTCCATTGCAGCCGATACCATGACCTTGCACCAACAAGACAACGTCGCAGTGGCTGAAGGCAACGTAAAAATGACCGATGGCAACGTCGAAGCCACTTCAGATAAAGTCACCAATAATCTCAACGACGATACCTTTACGCTAGAGAACACCCAATATCAATTCACCTGTCAGCAAGGCCGCGGTGAAGCCGCTTACATTGCGAAAACCGGCCAAGCCATGTACGAATTGGAAGATGGCTCGATTACCTCTTGCCCAGAAGGCGATGACTCGTGGCGCTTAGTCGCCTCTGACATCAAAGTCGATCAAGATGAAGAAATGGCGACCTTGATCAACCCGCGCTTTGAAATTTTAAACGTGCCTGTGGCCTACTTTCCGTATTTGACCTTGCCAATTGGCGAGACGCGCAAATCCGGCTTTTTGTTCCCTTCAGTGTCCTACGGCTCTGACGACGGTTTTGAAACTGAAGTTCCCTATTACTGGAACATCGCGCCCAATTTAGATTTAACCTTTACTACCCAATACATTCAAGAGCGCGGGGTTAAATACAACGCCGATTTTCGCTACTTGACATCATCGCTTGGCGAAGGGCAAATCAGCGGTGAAATCATTAATTCAGACAGCAACTACAGCGATGAGCGCCGCTGGGCAATGCAGTTTGAACACTCCGGATTACTCGACAAACACTGGCTCATCGATGTCGATTACTCTAAAGTCAGTGACAACGATTACTTTCAAGATTTCTCAACCGACATTGGTAGCCGCGACGAGGGCTATCTGACGCAATCGGGCTCGGTCGCCTATCGCAGTGCCAATTGGGACATGGCGCTAAAAGTGAAAGACTTCCAAGTCCTTGAAGACGACACCGCAGCATATCAAATGGCGCCGCAACTGGCGTATAACTACTACGTCCCTCTCGTGCGCCACCTCAATTTTGATGTCAAATCGCAAGCCACTCGCTTTGTGATCGACGATGCCAGCCAGCCCGATGCCACTCGCTTACACGTCGAGCCCGGCTTTACCATTCCGCTCAACAGCACCTGGGCGACTTGGACGACCGAAGCGCGTTACTTAAGTACTTACTATCACCAAGACATCGATAGCATCACCGATAGTACGCTCCAAGGCGAGCTCAGCAGCGAAGTGACGCGCAACATCCCTGAGTTTCGCAGCCACGCCGGGGTTTTCTTTGAACGCCCACTCGATTGGTTTGGTGGCTATACGCAAAGTTTTGAGCCACAGGTACAATACTTGTACATCAAAAACACCGACCAAAGTGACATTTACAACTACGACACCACCATCTTGCAAACCGATTATTACGGCCTATTTCGCGATCGCAAATACAGCAGTATCGACAAAATTGCCGCCGCCAATCAGGTCAGCTATGGTGCCACAACGCGCTTTTTCGACAGCGACTACAAAGAGCGCGCCAATATTGCCTTTGGTCAAATTTACTACATCGATAAAGACACCAAAATCACCGACGATGACGACGCCTCTAGCTACTCTTCTTGGGCGGTTGAAGCGGACTTCAACTTCAGTGATAACTTGTTCTACCACGGCGGAGTTCAGTACGATGTCGACGGCCGAGCCATGCAGCTGGCCAACAGCACCATTGAATACCAAATGCCCAAGGGGTTTGTGCAGGCCAACTATCGCTACGTCAGTCTCGATTACATCGAAGACAACCTCAGCTATGACGATTACTCCACCATTACCAGTGACGGTATTTCGCAAGCGGGCTTAGTGGGCACTTACCAAATCACCAACCGCTGGTCGACCGCCGGTCAGTACTACTATGACACCACAGAGCACGTCAGTATGGAATGGCTCGCCAGTGTCAAATACAGCTCTGACTGCTGGTACATGACCGTGTCTTATTCCAAACAGCTCACCGGTTGGGATGGCGATACGGTCGGCGGAACCAGTCATGCAGAATACGACAACAATGTGGGTATCAACTTTGGTATCCAAGGCTTTGCCACCAATAAACGCAACGAAAGTGCTCAGAAAATGCTCGACGATTCCGATATGTCTATCGAATACGGCCGACCGTTTTATCTCAGTAACTAATTTTAACCATTGGCAATGATGGCCAATGCCACCCAAGAAGTAATGGGAAGACTCAATGAAAATAACCAAATTGCTGCTTTTATCCCTTGCGTGCTCTTTTGGCGCTTTCGCCGCCCCGCAAGAACTCGATCGCGTCGCTGTCGTTGTCAATGACGGGGTCGTGCTACAAAGTGATATCGACACCTCGTTAAAATTGCTGCAAGTCAATGCGCGAGACCAAAACCAATCCTTGCCGGCGATTTCAGTGCTGCGTGAACAAGTCGAAGACAAATTGGTCCTCGATACGCTACAAGCGCAAGAAGCCAAACGCATTGGCGTGAGTATCGACGATCAAGACCTCGACAAAGCCATCGCCTCGATTGCTGAAAACAACAACAAAAGCGTGTCGCAATTGTTGCAAGAGCTCAACAACGCTGGCATCAGCACCCGCGAGTTTCGCCAACAAGTGCGCCGCGAAGTCGAAGCCAACGAAGCGCGTAATGCCCTTGTTCGCCGCCGCATCAATATCATTCCCGCCGAAGTCGATAGCCTGGCGAAAGTGATGAATGAAGAAAGCGACAAAACCGTGCAATACCGCATTGAACACATTCAACTGCGCGCCGATGAAAACAACAAAGCCGAAGTCGAAGCCAAAGCGCAAGAATTGGTCGCTCAGCTCGACAAAGGCGCCAACTTTAAAGAGCTCGCCTATACTTATTCTAAAGGGCCCAAAGCGCTTGAAGGCGGTGACTGGGGTTGGATGCGCAAAGAAGAAATGCCCACCATCTTTGCCGACCAGATCAACTTGCCAAACGAAGGCACCATTATCGGGCCGTTTCGCAGTGGCGTGGGTTACCACATTTTGAAAATCGCTGGGGTTAAAGGCTTGCAAACCGTCTCTGTGACCGAGGTCAATGCCCGTCATATTTTGATCAAACCGACGATCATTTTAAGTGATCAAGGGGCGCAAAAAGAGCTGAAAGAATTCCGGGCTGAGATCGAAAGTGGCGAAGCGAGTTTTGGTCAACTGGCGAGCAAATACAGCCAAGACCCAGGCTCTGCCGCCAAACAAGGCAACCTCGGCTGGCAAACCCCGGATTTGTACGTACCCGAATTTAAACACCAGGTCGAAACCTTGCCCGTCGGTGAGATCAGCGAACCGTTTAAAACCGTACACGGCTGGCACATAGTGCAAGTGCTCGAGCGCCGCAAGGTCGACAAAACCGAATCGGCAATGAAAAACCGCGCCTATCAATTGTTGTTTAGACGCAAATTTAACGAAGAAGCCACTGCTTGGACACAAGAGCTCAAAGCCAGTGCTTACATAGAAAAAATCGGATCGGACACAGAATAATGGCAGCGAATAACACCCCAACCTCAGTCAAACGCATTATCGTCACCGCGGGCGAACCGGCGGGGATAGGCCCAGATTTGGTGCTCGACCTGTCGAAACAAGACTGGCCACACCAAGTGGTGGTGTGCGCCGATAAAACCTTACTGGCCGAGCGCGCCGATCAACTCGGCATCACGGTCTCTTTACTCGACTACGACCCCGAGCAAGCCGCTAAACCGCAACAAGCCGGCACACTGCAAGTGGCTCACATCGCCATGGCCGAACCTTGTACCACGGGTCAATTGAATGAAGCCAATGGCGGATACGTGTTAAAAACGCTAGAATACGCCGCCCAAGGCTGTATGAAGGGCGAATTTGATGCTATTGTCACCGGCCCGGTACACAAAGGCGTGATCAATCGCTCTGGGGTGGCCTTTAGCGGTCATACCGAATTTTTTGCCGAGCAATCCAACACCCCATTGGTGGTGATGATGCTGGCAACCGAAGGCTTACGAGTAGCGTTAGTCACCACCCATATTCCTTTGGCGTACGTGTCAAAAGCAGTCACCAAAGAGAGGCTTACCGCCATTATCGATATTCTGCATCGAGATATGGTGGAAAAATTCGCCCTGCGCGAGCCAAAAATTTACGTGTGTGGCTTAAACCCACACGCCGGTGAAGATGGCTGTCTCGGTTACGAAGAAATCGACACCATCACACCAACATTACAACAACTTCGTGATGAAAAAGGCTATCACCTGGTCGGCCCACTGCCGGCAGATACCATTTTCAATCACAAATATTTACAAGACGCCGATGTGATTTTAGGCATGTATCACGACCAAGTATTACCGGTACTTAAGTACAAGGGCTTTGGTCGCTCGGTGAATATCACCTTGGGTTTGCCTTTTATTCGCACCTCCGTAGACCATGGCACCGCGCTCGATTTAGCGGGAACAGGTCAAGCTGATACAGGAAGTTTCCATACGGCACTGCGTCACGCAATCGAACTGGTAGAGAATAAACAATGAGAAATGATGTCCATCTCGGACACAAAGCGCGTAAACGTTTTGGTCAAAACTTTTTAAACGATCCGTACGTCATCGACGGTATCGTCTCGGCGATCAACCCACTTCCCGGGCAAAACCTGTTGGAGATTGGTCCAGGTCTTGGCGCCTTGACTGAGCCAGTCGGCCGCGAAGTCGATAAGTTTTCCGTGATAGAGCTAGACCGAGACCTCGCTGAGCGTTTGCGCCACCACCCGGAATTGGCCGACAAACTGACCATCCACGAAGGGGATGCGATGAAGTTCGACTTTTCCCAGTTGGTCCAAGAAGGCAACAAACTGCGCGTGTTTGGCAACTTGCCGTACAACATTTCTACGCCTTTGATGTTCCACTTGTTTGAATATCATCAGCACATTGAAGACATGCACTTTATGTTGCAAAAAGAAGTCGTCAATCGCTTAGCGGCAGGCCCAGGCTCAAAAGCGTATGGCCGTTTAACCGTGATGGCACAGTACTTCTGTAAAGTCGTACCAGTACTCGAAGTGCCGCCAACCGCCTTTGTGCCACCGCCAAAAGTGGACTCAGCTGTCGTGCGCTTAGTGCCTTACGAAACCTTGCCCCACCCAACCACAAGCCTAACTTGGCTTGAGCGCGTGTGCCGCGAAGGCTTTAACCAAAGACGCAAAACCGTACGCAATTGTTACAAAGGCTTATTGTCGCAAGAAACACTCGAAAGCTTAGGAATCGACACCAGTATGCGCCCTGAGTCATTGACGCTCGAGCAATTTGTCGCCATGGCCAACTGGTTAGACAAACAACACTAATCACGCAAAAAGGTGCCTATGGGCGCCTTTTTCTTGGTCTTTACTTTTTATTATGCCAATCTGATTCAGTGTGTAGTCAATGATAGCGCAGGGTTCAAGCTTGAGAACAAGCCAAGGCAATAACCTAAGTAGTTATTCTACAAGTTATTTTCTTAACGATGTTATCGAGTTTTTTAACCCGCTAGGGCGCTCAGTGATTGAGTTAGATTGGTATTAGTCTTTACCACAATGTCAAAGGAGCGGTTATGGAATACCCACAACCTTGCATCAAGGTACAAGTCCAAACGCGATACATCCCCGAACAATCCAACCCAGACAGTAAGCACTATGTGTTTGCCTACTTCATTACCATCAAAAACCTTAGCCAACAGCGTGTGCAACTGATCAGTCGCCGCTGGCTGATCACCGATGCCAATGGCAAACAAATCTCTGTCGAAGGCGATGGTGTCGTAGGCAAACAACCGGTGATTTTACCCGGCGATGAGTATTCCTACAGCAGTGGCACTGCGATAGAAACCCCGGTCGGCGCCATGCAAGGGCACTACATTATGCACGATGAACACAATCGCCCCTTTACGGCAGAGATTGAAGCATTTCGTCTTGCTATCCCCAACATTTTAAATTAACACCAGGCAATTGATTCGCATATTATGGCAAATTACATTATCGGCGATATTCAAGGCTGTTACGCTGAGTTTCGCGCCTTATTAGCTCAAGTTCACTTTGATCCCCAACAAGACACCCTGTGGCTGGCTGGCGATCTCGTCGCCCGAGGTCCGCAATCACTTGAAACCCTGCGCTATGTCTACAGTATAAAAGACAGTGTGCGTACGGTGCTGGGCAATCACGATCTGCATTTGCTGGCCACCGCACTTGGCCTGTTTAAAGCGAAAAAGAAAGACAAAACTGCCCCAATTCTCGACGCTGACGATCGCGATGGCTTACTCGATTGGCTGCGTCAACAACCTCTGTTACAAGAACACCCCGAGTTTGTCATGACCCACGCCGGCATTTCTCCCGCTTGGGATTTAGACACCGCTAGGCACTGTGCCCGTGAAGTCGAACAAGTGCTGTGCAGCGACGATTGGCCGTGGTTGATTGAACATATGTACCAAGACCAACCGGATCAGTGGCAAGCTTCATTAACCGGTATTGAGCGCTACCGTTACATCATCAATGCCTTTACCCGTATGCGCTTTGTCACCACAAGCGGCGCTTTGGATATGGACTGTAAACTGCCGCCAGAGCAACTGACAGACCAATCCTTAATGCCTTGGTTTGATTACCCACAACGGGTAAAACTCGACAAACCGGTGTTATTTGGACATTGGGCCGCGCTCGAAGGCCACCACGGCCAGCAGGAAATTGGGCTCGACACCGGTTGTGTGTGGGGCAACTGCTTAACCTTGCTGCACTGGGAAACAAAAAAACTCTATCAGCAAGAGGCACTAGAGAGTTAAAAGCAACACAACGCAAAAGCAATGGCGCTACTGCTCAAGCGCCATCTCAGTCATAACACGTCGTCTTAGCCACCCGACTTAGCGAAAAACGTGACTTACTGTTCCGAAGTACGCTCCAATACTTCAAAGCGCATGGCATATTGGTTGCGCTCATCGGCGTCGTGTTGCTCTTGCTCGATCACCTGCCAACCTTCGCCCCAATCGGGAAAATAAGTATCGCCATCGACACTGGCCTCAACATGCGTCAAATATAAATGGGTCGCCAGTGGTAAGAAAGCTTGATAAATTGTGCCGCCTCCAATGATCATCACTTCTTCTGCATCTTTAACGAGCTCAAGTGCTTGTTGAGTTGAAGCCACGACTTCTACCCCTTGGATCTGTTTTTGTGGGTCGCGGCTGATCACTATGTTTCGTCGTCCCGGTAATGGACGGCCTATAGATTCAAAGGTTTTGCGCCCCATCACAATCGGCTTGTCTAATGTGCGCGATTTAAACCATTTAAAATCGGCTGGTAAATGCCATGGCATCTGGTTGTCGATACCGATCACCCGATCTTTTGCCATTGCGGCAATCAAACTGATTTTCATTCTTTATCCTACATGACTTATCGTATTAAATTTCGAGCTAAACAATCGGTTTTCGGCGATAAAACAATAAGCCAGGTACCGCCAACCCAATCGCGAGCCCAGCAATAATAAACATCGCTTTGATGAAGTTTTCCATCCCGATCGCCATCAGCTCTGGCGTATAACCCGCGCGATTAATTTCCACTAAAGCGATCATAGCTTTAAAAGCAAACACACCGGGAAACATCGGGATCAATGCCGCCACAGTGACGACTTTGGGGTGAGCTAACAGCCTTTGTGACCAATAAACGCCTAACACACTGACCAAGGTGGCGGCAAAAAAAGTCGCCCACTCAATCGGTACGCCACCATTCATTAACACATAACGCGTACCATGGCCCAAAGCGCCGCCTAATGCACACAATTTTAACGCTTTTACCGGTACGTTAAACACCATGGCGAACCCGACGGCAGGCACCGCGGCAAAGGCCATATCATTGAGTAACCCTAACATCCATTCGATCATGGTTTTATCCCATCCAACTCCAAACACCGGTCAAACTCATCGCGCCGACAATGCCCAAACTGGTGGCGAGAGTCAATAAACTGGCCATGACAAAACGCGCAATGCCCATATTAATATGGCCTTTAAGCATATCCGCCACCGCGTTAATCAAGGGAAAGCCCGGCACCAACATCAACACCGATGAAGCCATCACTAAAGTGGGTTGATTGCCAATTGCCAACATCACCGCTTGAGCCGAAACCAAAGTGGTCACAAAAGCGGTGACAGCAAAGTTGAGTAAGGGATTAAAGTGGCGATGGGCGATCTCTTGTCTGACGTACATCCCTGCTGCAGAGGCAATAAACGTCATGGCAAACACTGGCCAATCTCCCCCCGCCAAGCGACTAAAACAGGCACAAGACGCTCCGATCATAACAAGGACTAACCAGCGGTTATAACGCTCCGGACTGATCTCATTGAGTTTTTTCTGCGCCATTTCGTGATCGAGAAGTTGTTTCTCCATCATAATACAGATGCGTTGGATCTGGGTCACGGCACGCATGTTGATCCCGCGATCGGCACAACTTCTCGTTGTCGTCACACATTGATCATGAAGACGCGTTGTCACTACTAAGGCATTGGCGGACAACGCAATCTCAACATCATCAATGCCACAGGCGACTCCCATACGGCGCATAATATCACTGACCAGAGTACTCTCTGCCCCATGAGCAAGTAACATCTGCCCCGCTTGGGCAATCAAACGAGAAATGGCTCGCTGCTTGCTGAACATTTTGATTATTACCTTATTATCTTAAATAAGCCAAAAGAGTGAAGCACAATAACATAGCAACATAGCCAGAGGGCGTTCAGAATTCTGTGTCAGTTAACGTTGGCTAGATATCTAAGACATCATCCAAGCGCCCATCGAAGTGGATTGCCAGTTGAGACAATGTCATTTTCCAGTTTCTAATTGGCATTGTCCATTTCTTAGAAGCATTCAATATCCCAGCGTAAAGCAGTTTTAGCAAGCTGTTTTCGTTTGGGAATCCACCTTTGGTTTTGGTCAGTTTACGAAACTGACGATGAACAGCCTCAATGGCATTCGTCGTGTAAATCGCCTTTCGAACGTACTCAGGATACTTGAAGTAAACCGATAAATTTCCCCACTTGTTCCGCCAAGAACGTAGCACAATTGGGTATTGTTGGCCCCATTTTGATTCTAAACGATCAAGCTCTATCTCAGCAGCCTCTTTGCTCACCGCTCTGTAAACCGGTTTTAGGTCCGCTATAAATTCCTTTTGGTGTTTGGAAGCCACGTATTTCAGGGAATTGCGGATCTGGTGAATAATGCACTGCTGGACCTCAGTTTCAGGGTAGATGGTGGCAATGGCTTCTGGGAAGCCAGTCAGGCCATCCACACAGGCGATAAGAATGTCTTCGACACCACGGTTGTGCAGATCAGTGAGTACCGACAGCCAGTAGTTGGCTCCCTCCGACTCAGATAGATACAAGCCGAGTAATTCCTTCTTACCTTCAACATTGAGCCCTAATATTGAGTACACCGCTTTAGTAACATACCGGCCATCCTCCTTGATTTTGTAGTGGATAGCATCAAGCCAAAGAAAGGGATAGAGTGCATCTAGCGGTCGCTGCTGCCACTCTTTCAGTTCAGGGATCAAACGGTCGGTAACACCAGTGATGGTGGCCTCTGACACATCAATTCCATACATATCTTCAACATGGCCTCGAATATCACGGTAGCTCATACCAAATGAGAACATCGATAAGATCTTACGGTCGATCTCATCAGTCAGCTTAGTTTGATTTTTC
>JBFGYW010000087.1:0-12443 GCA_041587235.1 Vibrio sp. | reverse complement strand
GGGGCTTTGGCGTCACCATTGCGATTTACTGTACGGCAGGGGTATCGGGGGCGCATATCAATCCCGCGGTGACCATCGCCTTAGCCCTATTTCACGGCTTTGACAAAAGTAAAGTCCTCCCTTATATCGCGTCGCAGATCGCAGGGGCGTTTGCAGGCGCAGCTTTAGTGTATGGCTTATACCAACAATTATTTATCGACTATGAAATCGCGCACCAATTCAGTCGTGACAGTCTAGAAGCCTTAGCGACCGCGGGTATTTTTTCGACTTACCCTAACCCAGCATTGTCGTTTGCTGGTGCTTTCGCCGTTGAATTTGTCATCACCGCCGTGTTGATGTTTGCCATCTTAGCCATCGGTGACGATAATAACGGAGCGCCCAAACACGCTTTAGGCCCGGTACTGATCGGTTTGCTGATCGCTGTGATCGGTAGCTCACTTGGCCCATTAACCGGCTTTGCTATGAATCCGGCACGTGACTTTGGCCCCAAATTATTTGCCTATCTCGCCGGCTGGGATCAGGCATTGATTGGGCCGACCGAGATCCCCTACTTTATCGTACCGATTTTAGCGCCAATTGCCGGGGCAAGTTTCGGTGCTTGGATCTACCCTAAAGCCATAGCACCTTATCTACCCCAAGCAAAACAAGCCGTTGAAACCACCAAACAACCAGACGCTTTACCCACTCATAAAAGCGCTTAATACAACAATACAATCTAAATAGAACATCAAGATAGGACATTATCCATGACTGAAAAAAAATACATCGTCTCACTCGATCAAGGGACCACGAGTTCAAGAACTGTGATTTTGGATCACGATGCCAATATTGTCAGTGTCGCGCAGCGAGAATTTACCCAAATCTACCCGCAAGCGGGCTGGGTTGAGCACGACCCAATGGAAATCTACGCCACCCAGATGGCCACTTTAACGGAAGCGCTCGGCAAGCAAGACATTGCCAGTGACCAAGTGGCCGCTTTGGGCATTACCAACCAACGCGAGACCGCGGTTGTCTGGGATAAAGACACAGGTAAGCCAATTTACAATGCGATTGTCTGGCAGTGTCGTCGCACCGCTGAGATTTGTGAGTCACTCAAGCAAGATGGCCTAGAGTCCTACATCAAAGAAAATACCGGTCTGGTTCTCGACCCCTACTTTTCTGGTACTAAGGTCAAATGGATTCTCGACAATGTCGAAGGTGCACGCCAACAAGCCCAAGAAGGTAAATTGCTGTTCGGCACGGTTGATACTTGGCTTATCTGGAAAATGACCCAAGGCCGTGTACACGTAACCGATTACACCAATGCTTCACGTACCATGCTGTTTAACATTAACGACAAGTGTTGGGATCAAAAGCTGTTGGATGCACTCGGTATTCCTGAGTCCATGTTGCCCGAAGTAAAAAGCTCATCAGAAGTCTATGGCAAGGCCAATATCGGTGGTAAAGGCGGCACGCGAATCCCCATTGCCGGTATTGCCGGTGACCAACAAGCCGCTTTATTCGGCCAAATGTGTACTGACGCAGGTCAAGCCAAAAATACTTATGGCACCGGCTGTTTCTTGCTGATGAATACCGGTAAAGAAAAAGTCACCTCGACTCATGGCCTGCTGACAACGCTTGCCTGTGGACCAAAAGGAGAGCCTACCTATGCGCTTGAAGGCGCTGTATTCATGGGCGGCGCGGCTATCCAATGGCTCAGAGACGAACTCAAGCTACTCGATGACGCCAAAGATTCTGAGTATTTTGCCACCAAAGTCGATACCGCCAATGGCGTGTATGTCGTACCGGCCTTTACCGGCCTCGGTGCACCGTATTGGGATGCCTATGCTCGTGGCACCATTGTCGGTTTAACCCGCGGGGTGAACGCCAACCACATCATCCGCGCTACATTGGAAAGTATCGCTTATCAAACCCGCGATGTCCTCGATGCGATGCAAGCGGATTCGGGAATTCGCCTCGCATCACTGAAAGTCGATGGCGGCGCTGTGGCCAATAACTTTTTAATGCAGTTTCAAGCCGATGTTCTCGACACTCAGGTATTTCGTCCTAAAGTGACTGAAGTGACCGCTCTTGGTTCTGCTTACCTCGCTGGGCTGGCCGTCGGCTATTGGCAAGACATTGACGAGCTGCGCAATAAAGCCGAGCTCGATCGCAACTTTGAACCCCATGAAGATGAGCAAAAACGCAACCGCCGTTACCGAGGCTGGCAGCGCGCAGTAAAATGCACCCAAGCCTGGTCCGAAATGCACAACGAAGACTAACATCTCCCCAAAGCGCTCACATTGAGCGCTTTTTTTTCGAATGCTCACAATTTACTGGCAAATTACTGTGATATGCTCAAGTGCGTGTTATGCTGTTTGGCGTTAAACACCGCTCTCGAACACTGCGACCTACGACCGATGTGTTCAAATACCGGTTGCTTGATACGCGATGCAAAGAGTCTTAGTGTCTAACAGCATATTTCTCGCCACTAAGTAGGAGTCGGATTGTGAAGCCTTCACCACGACATCAACAAATTGTCGAATTAGTCAAACAAAAAGGCTATGTCAGTACAGAAGAACTCGTCGAAACGTTTGACGTGAGCCCACAAACCATACGTCGCGATCTCAATGAATTAGCGGATAACCAACTAATTCGCCGCTATCACGGCGGCGCAACGGCGGCGTTAAGCTCTGAAAACACCGCTTATTCAACGCGCAAGAGTCAGAATTTAAGTGAAAAAGATCGCATTGCCGAACAACTGGCACACCACATCCCCGATGGCGCGACCCTTTTTATCGATATCGGCACCACACCAGAGGCCGTCGCCAAAGCGTTATCACACCAAAACAAACGCCTAAGAGTGGTGACCAACAACCTCAATGTCGCGAGCTTGCTGCTGGCCAACCCAGACATTCACGTCATTCTGGCCGGTGGTGAAGTTCGCAACCGAGACGGAGGAATCGTCGGCGAGGCAACCTTAGATTTCGTCCAACAATTTCGCCTCGACTTTGGTATTTTGGGGATCAGCGGTATCGATTTCGACGGTTCATTGCTTGACTTTGACTATCACGAAGTCCGAGTCAAACAGGCAATTATTGAAAACAGCCGCCAAGTTTTTCTCGCCGTCGATCACAGTAAATTCGGCCGTAATGCCATGGTTAAGCTAGGCAGTATCAGCCAAATCGATCGCTTGTTTACCGATCAAGTGCCGCCGAGCTCGATCCTGGCGATTTTAAAAGAGCACGATATTCACTACGAGACCATTGAAGCACTAAACTGATCACATCGACATGACAAATTGATAACAAAGCCAATATTTATCTTCAATATTGGCTTTTTTTGTACTCAAATCACACTAAACACTCATAATCGAAAAAACATAATGCTCGAATTCGAAAATTAGTCTAATATGATTGTTATTAAATGCTCGAATGCTCAAAGAAACGTGGTGAAGAATATGGAACAACAAACAGCAACACAGGCTCCGATTATCGATGTCGCTATCGTGGGCGGGGGAATCAATGGTGCAGGAATCGCAGCAGATGCGTCAGGCCGCGGACTCAGTGTCGCTCTTTTTGAGGCGCAAGACTTTGCATCAGCCACTTCATCATCTAGCTCAAAACTGATTCACGGCGGTCTTCGCTATCTTGAGCATTATGAGTTTCGCTTGGTGTCGGAAGCACTTGCAGAACGTGAAGTGTTATTAAGTAAAGCGCCGCACATTGCTTTTCCCATGCGCTTTCGACTGCCGCACCGCCCTTTCTTACGCCCTGCTTGGATGATTCGCTGCGGCTTATTCCTATACGATCACTTGGGCAAGCGTACCTCATTAGCGAAAAGCAAAAAGATCAACTTAGCGGAATCTGGCATTATGAAGCCTGAATTTAAAACCGGTTTTGAATACTCTGATTGCTGGGTTGATGACGCAAGAATGACATTGCTCAATGTGTTAGCCGCTCAAGAAAACGGGGCAGAAGTGCGCAACTACTGCAAAGTGATCGGAGCTGAGCGCAAGGAAGGCGTTTGGCATATCAGCGTAGAAGATACCCAAACCGGTGAACGCTTTGATCGCCGAGCAAGAGCACTGGTTAATGCCGCAGGCCCCTGGGTAACCGACTTTTTTGCTCAGCAAACCAAGATGACATCGCCACGCAGTATTCGCTTGGTCAAAGGCTCTCACTTAGTGGTTCCACGTGTCCACGATGAACCACAAGCGTATATTTTACAAAACCAAGACCAGCGCATTGTGTTTGTCATCCCTTACTTGGATAAGTTTTCCATCATAGGTACGACCGATGTCGACTATCAAGGCGATCCACGTGATGTCGCCATCTCAGACGAGGAAACCGATTACTTGCTCGATATCGTCAACCAACACTTTGTCAAACAGCTCAATCGCAATGACGTGGTTTGGACTTACAGCGGCGTCAGACCCTTGCTCGATGACGAATCGGATTCAGCGCAAAGTGTGACGCGAGATTACACGATGGAAATCGAACAAGAACTCGACGAAGCGCCGATTTTGTCGATTTTTGGCGGCAAACTGACCACCTATCGCAAACTGGCCGAAGCGGCAGTCAACAAACTCGCCCCTTATTTCGATTACTGCGGCAAACCTTGGACTGCGCATCAACCGCTACCTGGTGGTCAATTTAGCGGCTCACGCCAGCAATTATGTGATGCCTTGTGTGCCAATTTCTCTTGGCTTTCGGCCCAAACTGCCAACCGCTATGTCAATCAGTACGGAAGCAACAGTTGGCAACTACTCAAAGGATGTCACCAAGAAGAAGCGATGGGGCGCGCTTTTGCCCAAGGAGTATATCAACGTGAAATTGATTATTTAATTGAAAAGGAAATGGCCGTCAAAATAGACGATATTCTGTGGCGTCGTACTAAATTGGGCTTATATCTGACCCAAGAACAACAAGGTCAAATCGAACAATACGTGTCACAAAAGTTCGCCAAAAGTGACCAACCTTCGGCCTGGCCTGCGGCAATGTAGTATGGCTCACGGAATAATGGATTTTATTTCCTATACTTAATAAGAAAATCGGCATTGTTGGACACAACGCAATGCCACTTTCTTTGATACGTAAGGAGATAGGTATGGAAGCCTTTATTCAAGCACTGCCCAAGGTTGAGCTTCATTTACACATTGAAGGCAGCCTCGAACCCGATCTAATGTTTGCCTTGGCCAAACGCAATGGCATTAGCATTCCTTTTAACAGCCCAGATGACGTTAGCAAAGCCTATCAATTTAGTAACCTGCAGTCCTTTCTTGATATATACTACCAAGGGGCCAATGTCTTAGTTCATCAACAAGACTTTTACGATTTAACTTGGGCCTACCTCCTACGCTGTAAAGCCGATAATGTTATGCACTGTGAAATATTCTTTGATCCGCAAACTCACACGGCCCGCGGCATTGACTTTGCGACGGTGATAAACGGCATCTCACAAGCGCTAGAACAAGGAAAAAGCCAACTCGGCATCAGTAGCCATCTCATCATGTGCTTTTTGCGCCACCTTTCAGAACAAGACGCATTTGTAACCCTTGAGCAAGCGTTGCCTTTCAAGCAGCACATCATTGCGGTGGGGCTTGACTCTTCAGAACAAGGCCACCCTCCCGAGAAGTTTGAGCGAGTCTTTAACGCGGCACGCGAACACGGCTTTCTCACCGTGGCTCACGCCGGAGAAGAAGGGCCTGCGGCCAATATTCAAGTCTCGATAGACAAATTAAAGGTAGCGAGAATCGATCACGGTGTACGGTGTGTTGAAGACCCAGAGTTGGTCAAAACCCTCAAACACACCCAGATGCCACTCACGGTATGCCCCTTGTCTAATACCAAACTCAAGGTGTTTGACACTATGGCTGAGCACAACATTGTTGAGCTACTAAGACAAGGGCTTTGTGTCACGATTAACTCAGACGATCCAGCCTATTTTGGCGGTTACATGACTGACAATTTTCTTGCTGTTAGCCAAGCGCACCCCCTTGAAAAAAGTGAAATCGCCTTGTTTACCCGCCATGCCATTCATGCCAGTTTTTTATCTTCAGCAGAAAAAACCGTTTTAGAAAAAAGATTAGATTCTTACCTTCAGCAAGCGTGATATTCTAAGCCACGAGCATTTAGCGCGTGGCTATTTAAAGGATCTAGCATGACTGACTTTTTAATTCATCACTGGGGCTTCACCGAAGGCCAAACCCCACAATATAAACCGACCAATAACCCGATGATTGAAGCCAATCACTGGTATCACTGTCACCGCGATGCCCAAGGGATCACAGAGTGGCTCAGTAAAAACAATGTGCCACAAGCCGCGATTGACAGCTTACTTGCCCATGATACTCGCCCGATGTTCGATATGCTCAGTGAGCAAGATTTTGTGCTGATTTTGCGCGGTGTAAACCTTAATGACAATGCCAATCCTGAAGATATGCTCAGCCTGCGTATTCTCTATTATCAAGGCGCAATCATTTCAGTGCGCCGTACGCCCTCAAAAACCGTTCAATCCATTCAAAATCAGTTGCAACAAGGCCAAGGGCCACAGAGCCTCAACCGATTACTACTGGCCATGATCAATGGATTAAATCGAAATATTGATGACTTTTTACAAGGGCTTGAAGACGATATTGAGGTCTATGACAGTGAGCTAGAGATGAGTGAACCCATGATGCAAACTCACAAGGCCTTGTTAAAAATGAAGCGTTTTATCAAGCCGCAACAATACGCTATTGCCGATTTAAAAGAGGCCGAACTGCCCAGCCTAGCGTCGGAAAGTCTGTCTCTTCGCCAAGCGCTCAATACCATCACCCGCATTAACGAAACTTTGGACTTTTACTTGGGTGAGCTTGAAATCATCAAAGGCGAGTTGCGACAATATCACGCAGAAAGAATGAACCAAAACACCTACTTGTTTTCCGTGATTGCAGCCATATTTCTTCCTACCAGTTTTTTAACCGGCTTACTTGGCGTGAACGTTGGCGGCATTCCTGGCACAGAATCCCCGCTCGCTTTTGGTGCGTTTTGTATCGCACTATTGGGTATTTTTGCCTTTGAAATATGGATTCTTAAGCGCCTTCGGATGTTTGATAAAAATTAAACACATTCACAAAAAGGGACATTATGACACAATATATATTTGGCTATGGCAGCTTAATCAATCAACAATCGAGACAGCTTACCGGCCAAGTCGGCGAGACTTACCCGGCCATCGTCGATCATCTGGTTCGCTATTGGGGCAGTATCGATCGCAGTTATTCGCTGTCTCCCCTCGTCGCTAAACTCGGTGAGGGGCAGACCAATGGGGTATTGATGGCCATCGATGCTGAAGATCTGGCCCTGTTTGACCAAAGAGAGCGCGGCTATCAACGCATACAATTGAAATCCCAGCACATTCACTCTAAGGCCCAGCTAACCGAACAATGCCAAGTTTGGGCTTATGTCCAACCGAGCTCGCCACCACCCAACGCACAATCTCCCATTGCATTAAGTTATCTCGATACGGTTCTTGCCGGGTGTTTGTCGTTTTCTGTTGAGTTTGCTCGGCATTTTATTGCTCATACACAAGGGTGGCAACACGGTTGGCAAAATGACCGTCACGCGCCATTGTATTCTCGCAACCCTGGAGTGAGTGCGGAGCAGCTCACACAAATCGATCAGTTGCTGACCGAGATCACTGTATGATGCCTACAAATTGATAAACAAACGACAAATTTTCGCCACTCTTCTATAGTAATTAATAATAACAATAATCATAGAAGGGGGCGAAAATGCAACCCAATAACCCAGAACGTGAACTTTTAACACCTGACCTTGCTCTACTGCAGTGGGCACAATCAAAACCGGATCAGTGCTATCTGAGACAGCGCGCTTCGCGACGGTTTGTCGACTATACCTTTGCCCAAGTGGCCCGTGAAGCTCAGTGCTTTGTTACTGTGTTGCAATCTTTGGGCCTTGAGCCTGGAGATCGCGTTGCTCTAGTGTCAAAAAACTGTGCCGAGTGGTTCATTATCGATCTTGCCATCATGATGGGCGGATTTGTCAGTGTCCCCATATTCCCAACCGCAAATGAAGAAACGATTAACTACTGTGTTGAGCACAGTGAGGCCAAAGTGATCATTGCAGGTAAGCTCGATGATAACAGTGCAACCCAAGCCGTTGTCCACCAGCACCCAGATATTGTCTCTATTGCTCTGCCATATAGCAGCGCACCAATCTGTCAAAAGCACTTTCGCGATTTGCTCGAAGCCGCCGAGCCCTATCAAGGACTCCCGACCCACCAGGCCGACGATTTAATGTCGATTGTCTATACTTCCGGCACTTCCGGTACCCCTAAAGGCGCTTTACTCACTTATGGCGCCTTTGTTTGGTCGGTTGAGAAATTAACTGGTGTGATTGAGGCCACAGGTGAAGACCGGCTGTTTTCATACCTCCCCCTAGCCCACATTACCGAGCGCGTCTATATCTTTGGTACGTCAATCATGACTGCCGCTTGCACGGCATTTCCCGAATCGCTCGACACCTTTGTCGACGATCTGAAAGCCCATCAACCGACGCTGTTTATTTCGGTGCCGCGATTGTGGACCTTGTTTAAACAACGTATCGAAGAAAAACTCCCGCCGACCAAACTGGCAGTGTTACTGGCGATTCCTTTCGTCAATCGGCTTATCAAGAAAAAAATTGCCCAAGGCTTAGGGTTAGCATCGACTCGCTTATTAGGCTGTGGCTCTGCGCCGGTTTCCCCTGCACTTTTACTTTGGTTTGATAGGCTTGACCTGCCGATTTGTGAAGCCTGGGGCATGACAGAAACCTTTGCTTACAGCACATTAAACCTGCCCTACCGGCGTGATAAAGTCGGCAGCGTCGGCCAAGCGGGACCTGGCGTCGACATCCGCATTGCGGAAGATGACGAGATTTTAGTGCGATCGCAAGGGGTCTTTGCTGGCTACTACCTTCAGCAAGAGGCAACGGCTGACACCTTTACTGGTGAGTGGTTACACACAGGTGATATTGGTTATCTCGATGACGAAGGGTACCTGTTCATTCAAGGCCGTAAAAAAGACACCTTTAAAACCGCTAAAGGCAAGTTTGTTGCTCCGGTGCCGATTGAGAAGAAGCTTGCTGACACCGTTCGTGCCGACATGCTGTGTTTGATTGGATTAGGGCTGCCAGCCCCTATTTTGTTGGTGGTGGTGCCCGAGATGTCGTCTTTCGATCCTGAGCGCTATCAAAAAAGCCTCACTGAACATCTGCACAAGTTTAATCAAACACTCGATAGCCACGAAAAAATCAAAGGGGCTTTGATCTTTGATAACCCTTGGAGTATCGACAATGGCATATTAACCCCTACGCTCAAAATCAAACGTCATGTGCTTGAACAGCGCTACCACCAACTCGGCCAAGATTGGCCAACCGACAAGCTGGTATTATGGGAAAAAGATCTCACTTAATGGGCTATCGTTACTCTGGACTTCACCAATAAAAAAACCCTCGCTAGGCGAGGGTTTTTATGACTAAGTGGTTGTCTTACGACAAATTACTTAGCGTTGCGCTCTTTAACTTCAGCAATAACTTGCTCTGCAACGTTAGCAGGACAAGCTGAGTAGTGAGCAAATTCCATAGAGAATTGACCACGACCTGAAGTGATAGTACGCAAGTGACCGATGTAGCCAAACATCTCAGATAGAGGTACGTCAGCTTTAATACGAACACCAGTTGCGCCAGCTTGTTGATCTTTGATCATACCACGACGACGGTTAAGGTCACCGATTACATCACCAACGTTGTCATCTGGGCTGAATACGTCAACTTTCATGATAGGCTCAAGAAGTTGTGCACCCGCTTTAGGCATAGACTGACGGAATGCACCTTTCGCTGCGATTTCGTAAGCGATTGCTGAAGAGTCAACTGCGTGGAAACCACCGTCGAACAGTTCAACTTCAACGTCTAGCGTTGGGAAGCCAGCAAGAACACCTTCGTTCATCATGCTTGCAAAGCCTTTCTCAACTGCAGGCCAGAATTCTTTCGGTACGTTACCACCAACAACCGTTGAAGAGAACGTAAAGCCAGAGTTTGACTCACCAGGTTTGATACGGTAGTCGATTTTCGCGAACTGACCAGAACCACCAGACTGTTTCTTGTGCGTGTAGCTGTCTTCGATTGCTTGTGTGATGGTTTCACGGTAAGCAACCTGAGGAGCACCCACTTCTAGCTCAACGCCGTAAGTACGCTTCAAGATATCAACTTTGATGTCTAGGTGAAGCTCACCCATACCTTTAAGGATGGTTTCGCCTGAATCTTCGTCAGTTTCAACTTGGAAAGATGGATCTTCTGCAACCATTTTACCGATCGCGATACCCATTTTCTCAGTAGAACCTTTGTCTTTTGGTGAAACAGCAATCGAGATTACTGGTTCTGGGAAGATCATCGCTTCAAGAGTACATTCGTGCTTAGGATCACATAGAGTGTGACCTGTTTGCACGTTCTTCATACCAACGATTGCAATGATGTCACCCGCTTGTGCTTCAGTTAGCTCGTTACGCTCGTCTGCTTGCATTTCACACATACGACCGATACGCTCAGTTTTGCCTGTCGCAGAGTTAAGAATGGTATCACCTTTCTTCAACTTACCAGAGTAAATACGTACGAAGGTTAGGGCACCAAAACGGTCATCCATAATCTTAAACGCAAGTGCGCGTAGCGGCTCTTCAGAAGAGACTGTTGCAACTTCACCTGTTGGCTCACCAGTTTCTGGGTGAGTTAGCGGCTGAGGATCAACTTCGTGTGGCGCAGGTAGGTAATCAACAACTGCATCAAGAACAAGCTGAACACCTTTGTTTTTAAAGGCAGAACCACAGTAAGTTGGGAAGAACGCAAGCTCACGAGTACCTTTACGGATACACGCTTTTAGTTGCTCGATGGTTGGCTCTTCGCCTTCCATGTACGCTTCCATTAGGTCGTCGTCTTGCTCAACTGCAGTTTCAACCAACTCTTCGCGGTATTGTTCTACATCGTCAACCATATCCGCTGGGATATCTTTGATTTCGTAGTTTTCAGGAAGACCTGAGTCATCCCATACGTATGCTTTACGCGTTAGTACGTCTACAACACCAACGAACTCGTCTTCGATACCGATAGGAAGTGTCATCACAAGTGGTGTCGCTGCTAGAACGTTTTTCACTTGATCTACAACACGGTAGAAGTCAGCGCCCATACGGTCCAATTTGTTAACAAAAATTAGACGAGCAACTTCTGATTCGTTCGCGTAACGCCAGTTGGTTTCTGACTGAGGCTCAACACCACCAGAACCACAGAATACACCGATACCACCATCTAGGACTTTAAGAGAACGGTAAACTTCAACGGTAAAGTCAACGTGTCCTGGAGTATCGATAACGTTTAGGCGGTGACCGTTCCACTCACATGTTACAGCCGCTGACTGGATAGTAATACCGCGCTCAGCTTCTTGTTCCATAAAGTCAGTAGTAGACTCACCGTCGTGTACTTCACCCGTTTTATGGATTTTACCGGTGAGCTTAAGGATACGCTCAGTCGTAGTGGTTTTACCCGCATCAACGTGCGCGAAAATACCAATGTTTCTGTACTTTGATAAATCTGCCATTGTCTTACTCTGTTTATAAGGTATAAATTGCGCGCAGAGTATATCACAATCTATAAAGACTGATAGCTCTGCAAGCACATATGTGAAAAAATATTTAGCTTACGGTGCTTTTAGGTTAAAACCCGATGACTAAACTTCCTCGCTTATCTATATCACCTGCTAGTCTAACGATCGTCAGCGACGAAATAAACCTTAACTGTTAAGTTTTGTCAGATTTATAACCCGTCAAACGCCTCAATCGCTTCTGAAAGCTTACTCACCGCATGAATTTCCATCCCTGGCACGCCGCCTTTTGGCATATTCGCTTTAGGAACAATGGCTTTGCTAAAGCCGTGTTTAAACGCTTCCTTGAGTCGCTCTTGGCCGCTCGGCACCGGTCTGATCTCCCCTGCTAACCCCACTTCGCCAAAAATCACCACGTCTTTTGGCAAAGGGCGATCGCGAAAACTCGATAGCAAGGCAACCACCAGCGCCAAATCCGCGCTAGTTTCGGTCACTTTTACGCCGCCGACCACGTTGACAAACACGTCTTGATCCGCCATTTGTAGCCCGCCGTGTTTGTGTAATACCGCCAGCAACAGAGACAGGCGGTTTTGCTCAAGACCGACGGCAACTCGCCTCGGGTTCGCCAGTTGTGAATAATCCACTAAAGCCTGAATTTCAACCAACAAGGGGCGTGTCCCTTCCCAAAGTACCATCACCGAGCTGCCAGACGTTTGCTCTTCACCTCGCGATAAGAAAATCGCCGACGGGTTACTGACCTCTTTCAAACCTTGCTCTGTCATGGCAAACACACCAAGTTCATTCACAGCGCCAAAACGGTTTTTATGGCTGCG
>JBFGYW010000086.1:0-12694 GCA_041587235.1 Vibrio sp. | reverse complement strand
GTTCAATCAAAGAAAAAAGTCGAAACCCACGGATTTCGACCTTAATGCGATTATTGTAATCGTCAGCTTAAACTAACTCAATCGTTCGATATTGGCACCGAGGGCACTGAGTTTGTCTTCAATTTTTTCATAACCGCGATCGATGTGGTAAATGCGATCCACCAAAGTTTCCCCTTTGGCGATACAGCCGGCAATCACGAGACTGGCAGAAGCGCGCAAGTCGGTCGCCATAACAGGCGCTCCACTTAAACGATCAACATCACCGCAAATAACCGTATTGCCTTCGACTTTGGCTTTAGCCCCCATGCGAATCAGCTCTGGGACGTGCATGAAACGGTTCTCAAAGATGGTTTCTGTGATCACGCCGCCACCTTTAGCCATCATATTCAGCAAAGTAAACTGCGCTTGCATATCGGTTGGGAAACCTGGGTGTGGTGCCGTGCGAATATTCACCGCTTTTAGCTCACGACCAGTCATATCTAAACTGATCCAATCTTCGCCACTGTCAATGTCTGCGCCCGCTTCTTCTAACTTAGCCAACACTGCTTCAAGCAGATGTGCCGACGTCTTACGGCAAACAATTTTCCCACCCGAGACAGCAGCCGCGACCAAGAAGGTGCCTGTTTCGATTCGATCTGCCACGACACTGTGACGACCACCACCTAAGCGCTCTACCCCTTCAATGGTGATGGTATCTGTACCCGCACCAGAGATTTTAGCGCCCATTTGGCTTAAAAACGCGGCGGTATCGACAATTTCTGGCTCACGCGCGGCGTTGTCGAGCACCGTGGTGCCTTCGGCCAAAGTAGCGGCACACATAATGGTAATCGTGGCCCCGACACTGACTTTGTCCATGACGATATGCGCGCCTTTCAGACGACCATCGACTTCGGCTTTCACATAGCCTTCTTCGAGAGTGATCGTGGCACCGAGTTGCTCAAGACCAGTAATATGCAGATCAACTGGGCGAGCACCGATGGTACAACCTCCAGGTAATGACACTTGGCCACGGCCAAAGCGAGCCACTAAAGGTCCCAAAGCCCAAATAGAAGCGCGCATGGTTTTCACCAAGTCATAAGGCGCACAAAATTGATCGATGCTGCTAGGATCAACATGGACACTGCCATTGCGCTCAACCTTCGCACCGAGTTTGCGCAGCAACGCCATGGTCGAATCAATATCGCGCAAATGAGGTACGTTATCCACCTGAACCGGTTCTTCAGCCAAGATAGAGGCGAATAAAATTGGCAGCGCCGCATTTTTTGCCCCAGAAATGTTTACTTCACCCGAAAGTGGTTGGTCAGAGCCAATGACTCGAAACTTATCCATTGCCTTCACCTTTACTTAAAGCGACATCAGTTTTTTATCGCGAGCCCACTCTTCAGGGGTATAAGCTTTAATTGATACCGCGTGGATATCGTTGCGCGCGATTTGTTCTGTCAGTGGGCCGTAGATCATTTGCTGTTTCTTTACTCGGCTCATACCATCAAAACAGTTATCAACCGCAATGACTTCAAAATGACTGCCTTCGCCTTTGACATGCAGTTCTTCAAGTTGCAGTGCCGCTTCTAGGATGGCTTTAACTTCTGTGCTTTCCACTTTTTACCTCTAATTCTGTTGAATATGTTCAGCAGTCACGCCATCGGCATTGCTCAACTCAAGCAATGTTTTTAGTTGTGGCGGTATAAAGCTGAACATTATATGACACTTTTGCTGTTTTGCATGCTTTATTACGTGAATCAACAATGCCATTGCTGCAGAGTCGACACGCGTCACGGCTTTTAACGAGCACTGTACTGTCGCCGCGTTAAATGATTGGCTTTGTAATTCACGCCATAACGCAGGGACATGCTCACGGTCTAAATGACCACTGAGCAACAATACCTCTTCGCTTTGCCATTGAAACTGCGCCCCATGGCTCATGACTTATCCCCAAAGGTGATCGGCTGTTTCGCCAGTGATTCGAGCTCTTTGGCAACATTCACTATCCCTTCTTGACGGATTTTACCTTCCCACTCAGAGCGCTTGCTCGACAACAAACTGATGCCTTCTGCTACCATATCATAGGCTTGCCATTCACCGGTTTTGCTGTCTTTACGCAATTGGAAAGCGAGGTTGATATCGGGTTGCGGGGCATCGACAATACTGACTTTGACAGTTGTGATACGCTGATCCGCTTCGAGCGTTGGCGCTGGGCCAAATTTGATTTCTTGGTCTTGGTATTCGGTTAAAACTTGAGCATAAGACGTCACTAAGTATTCGCGAAATGCTTTGATGAAAGTATAGACATCTTCACGCTCAGCACCGCGCAAATTCTTACCGAGTAATTTCAGCGCCGCGTATTGATAGTTAACATAAGGCATAAGCTCTTCGTTAACGACCGTTTTCAGGTAGTTTGGATCTTGCTTGATCTTGCCCTGTTCGTTCTTTAACCGCTCGAACGTGTGATCCGCCACCTGCTTCATCATCGCGTAGGGATCGGTTTGGTCGATGTGACTGGTTTCAGCGTGAACGGTATGACTAAGCACACATGCCGCGCCAATTAAAACACTGGCTAAAGTAGCCCAAATTCGCTTAAACATCAGGTTTTCCTCACAGTATTGACATCGTTGTTGTCATGGGCGCCGCAACTGTGCGCCTGGTTATTGGTTATGATTAATCAGTGCCTTTATCGTCTTCTGAGCCGCCGACACGATATAAAAATTGTCCGATCAGATCTTCGAGTACCAAAGCCGATTTGGTATCTTCAATGGTTGACCCATCCGTGAGCAATTCGTTTTCATCGCCAAATACAAAGCCCGGTACTAAGCCAATATATTGTTCGCCGATAAGTCCTGACGTAAGGATTTTCACACTCGAGTTGGCCGGGAATTCATTGTACTGACTGTCAATGGCCATCACCACTTTGGGCGATTGTGTTTTTGGATCCAGTGAGATCTGTTCGACTCGTCCGACAACCACACCGCCCACTTTCACAGGAGCCCTGACTTTTAAATTACCAATATTGTCAAATTTAGCTTGTACTTGGTAAGTATTACCGCTGCCAATGCCCTTCACGTCAGCAACTTGAAAAATCATCACCAAGATTGCGCAAACCCCGGCAAGAACAAAAGCGCCGACCCATAATTCAATTTTTTTCGTCTGTTGCATGATTTAATTCCCAAACATAAGTGCGGTTAACACGAAATCTAATCCAAGTACCGCTAAAGAAGCATGAACCACGGTACGCGTGGTTGCTCGACTGATCCCCTCTGACGTTGGGATCGCATCATAACCATTAAATAACGCTATCCACGTCACAGTGATAGCGAAGACAAAGCATTTGATTAAGCTGTTGACGATATCGTGAGATAGGGACACCGAAGATTGCATCGCCGACCAGAAACTGCCGCTGTCGATGCCTTTCCATTCTACGCCGACCAACTGACCACCCCAGATACCGACCGCCATAAAAATCATCGCGAGTAAAGGCATTGAGATAATTCCCGCCCACAATCGAGGGGCGATCACGCGCTTAACGGGGTCAATGGCCATCATTTCTAGGCTCGATAACTGCTCTGTCGCTTTCATCAGTCCTATTTCTGCTGTCAATGCCGAGCCCGCTCGCCCCGCAAACAACAACGCCGTCACCACAGGACCGAGCTCTCGCAACAGCGACAAGGCGACCATCTGCCCTAAACTGCCTTCCGCGCCATAGTCAACTAAGATGACATAACCTTGCAGGCTCAGCACCATCCCAATGAACAAGCCAGAAACGACAATGATCGCCAACGACTGTACGCCAACGTGGTAGAGTTGACGAATTAAAAGAGGGGCATTTTTCAAAGGTTGCGGACGACTGACGACGGCATTACACAGCAATAAGCTGGCTTTGCCCCACGCCTGACACAAAGACAATGTGCGCTGGCCAATCTTTTGTAATTGAGAAGTGATCATATCCATCATAATTGTAAGTCCTGCGCCATTGAATTGGCCGGGTATTGGAACGGCACAGGGCCATCGGCATCACCACAAAGAAATTGTTGTACGCGTGGGTCACTGTGCTCGCGCAATTCTTGCGGGGTGCCCTTGGCAATAATTTTTCCGCCGGCCAGAATATATGCAAAATCGGCAATACTCATCACTTCAGGTACATCGTGCGAGACCACAATAGAAGTCATGCCTAACGCTTGATTGAGTTGGCCAATTAATGTGACCAAAACACCCATAGTAATGGGGTCTTGGCCAACAAAGGGTTCATCGTACATGACAAGGTCAGGGTCCAGTGCAATCGCTCGAGCAAGGGCAGCACGCCTTGCCATACCACCGGACAGCTCACTAGGCATTAACTGCGCCGCACCGCGCAATCCGACCGCTTCGAGTTTTAGCAGCACTAAAGTGCGAATCATCTCTTCATCCAGCTCCGTGTGCTCACGGAGCGGAAAAGCCACATTGTCAAATACCGTCATGTCAGTAAATAAGGCTCCAGATTGAAAGAGCATGCTCATTTTCTTGCGGACTTGATACAGCTTATGACGAGAAAGTGTGGGGATATTGTCACCATCGAAGTCTATCGTGCCACTTTCTGGCGCGATCTGACCACCAATCAAACGCAGCAGGGTTGTTTTACCTATCCCTGATGGGCCCATGATGGCGGTGACTTTACCCTGAGGTACACAAAGGTCAATATCATCAAAGATCTTTCTCTCACCGCGCGAGAAGGTTAAACCTTTGATGGTCACAAGGTCATGTGTCGACATGGTTTTCCTTATTGTATGCCTGTGGCATTGTCATCAATAGACAGAGTCAATGAAAATGACATCATAAGCAGTCTATTTACAAATTAAAAGCACTGTTCAATTAATTGACCTAAGCCCGACAAGAAAATTCCCTCTTGTTTACTTTTCTGTCAACAAAATCACAGCGCCTTGGTTTTGTAATGCCAAGGCGTTAAGTAACACAGGACGGAGCTCAGTCATCGCGCGAGCTCGCTAGGTCATGGTTTGATATCAAAATACTCTACCCAACAAACGGTTAATATCAGGTAAAAAAATTCATTTCTATTTACTAATTTATTTACACTTTAACTTCCATTTTGCATGGCAAACGTTCAAAATTGTCGGCTCATTGTCAACCATCCATCAATTTATTAGGGATTGTCATGCTTGCAGCCATCGCGCTACTTATTCTTGGTCTTGTTCTTCTCGTCTGGAGTGCGGATAAACTGGTCTTTGGCTCCGCCGCCATTGCCCGAAACTTTGGTGTTCCGCCTTTAATTATTGGCATGACAATCATTGCAATGGGATCATCTGCGCCAGAAATGATGGTCTCTGCTACCGCAGCACTCGATGGCCACACCGATACCGCCGTTGGCAACGTCCTTGGCTCAAACATCGCCAACATCGCTTTGATTCTCGGCATAACGGCAATGGTCAAACCGCTGGCCATTAGCTCTGGCGTATTACGCCGTGAAATTCCACTCATGCTTGGTGTCACCGTGATTGCCGGTTTGATTTTGTGGGATGATTACCTCGGCTTTTACGAAGGGGTATTGTTATTTGTCTTGTTCGTGGCCTTTTTAGCTGTAATGTTAGCGATCACTCGCAAGGCGCAAAATGGCGAAACGGAT
Organism: Vibrio sp.; assembly: GCA_041587235.1. Classification (GTDB taxonomy): domain Bacteria; phylum Pseudomonadota; class Gammaproteobacteria; order Enterobacterales; family Vibrionaceae; genus Vibrio. The sequence goes on along the minus strand of JBFGYW010000086.1, from coordinate 7,086 downwards.
AACTTCATCAACGATCAAGAATCAGAAGTACCCGATGGCGTTTCCAACGGCAAAGCCGCATTGTGGTTAGTCGTCGGCCTAGTCCTTTTGCCTGTCTCAGCCAGCTTGTTGGTCGATAACGCGGTCTTTATTGCTCGCTACTTTGGCATGAGTGATTTGGTCATCGGCCTGACAATTATCGCCATTGGCACCAGCTTGCCAGAACTGGCCGCTTCCCTTGCCGGTGTTCTCAAAGGCGAAGATGACATGGCCGTCGGTAACATTATTGGCTCTAACGTTTTTAATATCTTAGCCGTTATGGGCATTCCTGGCCTGTTGCACCCTTCTTTCATCAGTGAATTGGCCATGCACCGAGATTTCTGGGTTGTACTTGGCTTATCGCTATTACTCGCGGCGATGGCTCTTGGTAAATCACGCAGTATTAACCGTATCGAAGGCAGTATCTTACTCTTGTGTTTTGTGGTCTATGAAGGCTATTTGTTTATGAATATGTCGGCGTAATCGGAGGGCTTTATGGCGACAGAATTTGATTATTGCGCCGCAGCTAAACGAGTACTGGCGATTGAAATTGCTGGTCTCAAGGGGCTTTCACCCTATTTTAACCAAGACTTTGATAAAGTCTGTCAACGCTTAATCCATCACCGCGGTAAAGTGGTGGTGATGGGAATGGGCAAATCTGGACATATCGGCAAAAAATTAGCCGCGACCTTTGCCAGTACCGGCACATCGGCGTTTTTCGTCCACCCAGGTGAAGCCTCCCATGGAGATTTAGGCATGATCGACCGTGGCGATATCGTTTTAGCTATCTCAAACTCTGGTGAGTCGGATGAAATTTTAAGCCTCTACCCTGTGCTTAAGCGACGGGCGATTGAAATTATTGCCATGACAGGTAACCCACTCTCTAATATGGCGAGCTTGGCCGAGTATCATTTACAAATTACCGTTGCCGAAGAAGCGTGTCCTTTGGGTTTGGCGCCCACATCAAGTACAACGGCCACTTTAGTGATGGGCGATGCCCTCGCCGTCGCGTTGTTACAAGCGCGGGGCTTCACCAAAGAAGACTTCGCCCTTTCTCACCCTGGCGGCGCTTTGGGGAGAAAATTGCTGCTTAAATTGTCTGATATTATGCACAGTGGAGAACGCTTGCCCTGTGTCAGTCCCGAGGCCTTAATCCGCGATGCCCTTTTGGAGATTTCTCGGAAAGGATTGGGCATGACGGCCATTGTCGATCAACAGCAGCAACTACTCGGTATCTTTACCGACGGTGATTTACGTCGCATCCTCGACAAACGAGTCGACATTCACACCACGGCCATTGGCGAAGTTATGACGCCTCAGCCCACGACCTGCTCTCCGGATAAACTGGCGGTTGAAGGGCTAAATATCATGCAAAACAAAAAAATTAATGGCTTATTGCTATGCGAACAAGGCCGTTTGGTCGGCGCACTCAATATGCACGATTTGCTCAAAGCAGGAGTAATGTAATGACGCAAAGTGTAGAGACTTTATACGGCCCTGTAGGCACCGACACCTTCGCCATTGCCCGCGATCTAAAGTTACTGATCTGCGATGTCGATGGGGTGTTTTCTGACGGTTTGATCTACATGGGCAACCAAGGGGAAGAATTAAAAACTTTCCATACCCGAGACGGCTATGGCGTCAAAGCCTTAATGAGTGCAGGTGTCAAATTGGCGATAATTACTGGTAGACGTTCTCAGATCGTCACCTCGCGAATGCAAGCGCTCGGCATAAAGCTGATTTATCAAGGTCAAGATGACAAAGTCAAAGCCTATGCCGATATTTGCCGCCAACTCGATATAGCCCCAGAACATACTGGCTATATCGGTGATGATTTGATCGACTGGCCAGTGATGGAAAAAGTGGCACTTAAAGTCTGCGTTGCTGACGGTCACCCCTTATTGCGCCAGCGCGCCAATTACGTGACACAAATTCGCGGCGGTCACGGTGCTGTGCGCGAAGTGTGCGACCTGATCCTGCAGGCCCGCGGTGAACTGGAAGTGCACAAAGGGTTGAGCATATGACACTCAGCCGTCCGGTGATTATTTTTTTGGTCTTCATCGCCTCTTGGTCGGCCTATTACTTGATGGATCGTCATCAAGAGCAAACCTTGCAAGTCGACCCCGACACCGAACTGCCCATGTTTAGCGGTGAGAGTTTAAATAACATCAGCTACAATCAAGAAGGTGAGCGCAGTTATGCTATTTCATCGAGCCATCTTGATCACTACGCAGAAAGCGGAGACACCATTTTCGATGCGCCCAGTTTATCGGTTTATCGCGATGGCAAAACCATTGAATGGACGGTGACCGCCAAACGTGCGGTGTTAGATGAAGATCACGTGTTAACACTTTATGATAATGTGCAGTTGAAAAACCTCCTGCCAGGCGCAAGTTTTGACACATTAAAAACCCAATCCATTGAAATTAACTTAACCAGTAAAGATTTTCATGCCGATCATGAAGTCACCCTCTACGGACCACAATTCAATACCAAAAGTGGCGCCATGAAAGGAAACTTTAAAGATAATCAAGCAACACTTTACAATAAAGTACAAGGTCACTATGAAACCATTAATCCTTAGTATTTTGGCGTTGATTTTCATCGCCCCTACTGCCCTAGCATTAGAAACCGATACCGCACAACCTGTCTACATTGACTCTGACAGTCAGCAACTCGACATGAAGAGCAACAAGGTCACTTTCGTTGGCAATGTGTCTCTCAAGCAAGGCAGTATCAATATTACCGCCGATACACTGAGCGTGACTCGCGACGAACAAGGGCAAGAGATCAAAATGATCCAGGCGACGGGAAAACCGGCCAAGTTTTCACAGCTCCTCGACGATGGTCGCACCATTAAAGGTCAAGCGAATGATCTGCAGTACCTGCTATCAAGCGATCAACTCACCATGACAGGCAAAGCGCAATTGGCTCAAGATGGTAACTTAATCCAAGGATCGAGTATCAAATACCAAATTGCCCAACAAAAACTCATGGCCGATGGCTCAGAGCAAGAGCGCGTCACCACGGTCTTGCAACCTAGTCAAGTAAAGGGTAAATAATCATGGCCACCCTCAGCGCAAAAAATCTCGCCAAGAGTTATAAAAAGCGAAAAGTCGTTACTGACGTTAGCTTAGAAGTACAGTCTGGACAAATTGTTGGGCTACTTGGTCCCAATGGTGCGGGCAAAACCACGTCATTTTATATGATTGTGGGCTTAGTCCCTCGCGATGAAGGCACAATTCGGATTGATGACCGAGACATCAGTATTTTGCCCATGCACAGCCGCTCTCGACTCGGTATCGGGTACTTGCCGCAAGAGGCTTCTATCTTTCGCAAACTGTCGGTCGAAGATAACATCATGGCGGTGTTACAAACTCGCAATGAATTGTCTCGTGAGCAACGTCAAGACCGACTCGAAGACTTGTTAGAAGAGTTTCACATCACTCACATTCGAAAAAGTGCCGGTATGGCGCTCTCTGGTGGCGAACGACGCCGAGTCGAAATCGCTCGTGCTTTGGCCGCCAACCCGCAATTTATTTTGCTCGATGAACCGTTTGCCGGCGTCGACCCTATCTCGGTGATCGACATCAAAAAAATCATTGAGCACTTGCGCGATCGCGGTCTAGGCGTTTTGATCACCGATCACAACGTGCGAGAAACCCTTGATGTGTGCGAGAAAGCATATATTGTCAGTAAAGGGCATTTGATTGCCGAAGGAACGCCGGACGAGGTCCTCAACAATCAAGAAGTCAAAAAGGTCTACTTAGGCGAGCAATTTAAGCTTTAAAGCCTAGTCGCAATGTTACAAAAAGGGGGACTGAACACGTTTTCTTATGTCCATCTGATTGATTATACAATCAACAATCGCTGCATATAAATCGGATTGAGATAACTTATCGTCTGTGCCAGTGATAAACCATTTCGTCTCTGGCGGTTTCAGTCTATGATAGACTGGAGTATCGGTAACTTTGTGTCATCATTCATCAGTTAACTGATATAAAATCAAGGAAGAAGAGTGACAAGAAAATCATTGATACGTCATACTGTTTATTAATGACGAGCGAAATGGTTGCCAAGCCTTACGGTGAAAATCCTATGCCGGCCATTTTTCTGCAATGTTTCTCATAATTAATCGCTCCATATAAAGGTAAGACAGACGGGATGAAACCTTCACTACAACTCAAATTTGGCCAGCAGTTGGCCATGACGCCACAACTACAACAAGCCATTCGTTTGTTGCAGCTTTCTACGCTCGATTTACAACAAGAAATTCAAGAAGCACTCGACTCTAACCCTTTACTTGAGGTGGAAGAGAGTCAATCAGAAGACGTCAACAACAGTGAAGAAACCAAGCGCAACGAACAAGAAGAATCACGCCCAGAGGACAATGCGGAATTGGATATGGCCGACAGCTCCGCTCAGATCGAAAAATCGGAACTCAGCAATGAGTTAGAAATCGACACTACTTGGGATGATGTCTACAGTGCTAACACTGGCAATACGGGTATCGCCGTCGACGATGATATGCCTGTCTACCAAGGTGAAACCACAGAAAGTCTCTATGATTACTTGATGTGGCAAATGGATTTAACGCCTTTTAGCGAAACCGACCGCACCATTGCCCTTGCCATTATCGATGCCGTTGACAATTACGGTTACCTTACACTGAGTCCAGAAGAAATTTTAGACAGCTTTGACAGTGATGAAATCGAGCTCGACGAAATTGAAGCGGTTCGCAAACGCATCCAACGCTTTGATCCACTCGGGGTCGCGTCAGTCAATTTGCAAGAGTGCTTGTTGTTGCAACTGTCAACTTTTCCTGAAAACACTCCTTGGCTCACACAAGCGCGACAAGTATTGGCCCAGCACATTGATCATTTGGGCAATCGCGACTACAAATTAATAATGAAAGAGACCAAGCTCAAAGAAGAAGAATTACGTCAAATTCTCGCTTTGATTCAACAGCTTGATCCTAGACCAGGCAGTAAAATAACCCCGGATGAAACCGAGTATGTCATCCCCGATGTATCGGTCTACAAACACAATGGAAAGTGGACAGTGTCGATTAATCCCGACAGTGTCCCAAAGTTAAAAGTCAACCAACAATACGCGAGTATGAGTAAAGGCAACAGTGCCGATAGCCAATACATTCGCAGTAATATGCAAGAAGCAAAATGGTTGATCAAAAGTTTAGAAAGCCGCAACGAAACCCTGCTCAAAGTTGCCCGTTGTATTGTAGAACATCAATACGACTTCTTTGAATACGGTGAAGAAGCCATGAAACCCATGGTGTTAAACGATGTGGCTCTAACGGTCGACATGCACGAATCGACAATCTCACGCGTGACGACCCAAAAATTTATGCATACCCCACGGGGTATTTTTGAGTTGAAGTATTTCTTTTCTAGCCATGTGAGTACGGATAACGGTGGTGAGTGTTCATCTACGGCTATCCGAGCGCTAATCAAGAAGCTCGTGGCAGCGGAAAACACCGCTAAACCATTGAGTGATAGTAAAATTGCGACTTTACTGGCAGAGCAAGGCATCAAGGTGGCAAGACGCACTATTGCCAAATACCGCGAATCATTGGGTATTGCTCCGTCGAGTCAGCGCAAACGCCTACTGTAACTAAGCCGAAAGAAGGACTGTCTATGCAAATTAACATCCAAGGACATCATGTTGACCTGACCGATTCAATGCAAGACTATGTAAACTCGAAATTTGAGAAGCTGGAGCGTTTTTTTGAACAAATAAACAACGTTCAGGTGGTATTGAAGGTTGAAAAAATTCATCAGATAGCGGAAGCTACGCTTCACGTAAATCAGGGTGAAATTCACGCATCAGCTGACAGTGATAACATGTATGCTGCCATCGATTCTCTCGTGGATAAACTGGTTAGACAGTTAAACAAGCACAAAGAAAAGCTAAATAGCCATTAAGTTATGCAATTAAGTCAAATTTTATCATTGGACTGCACCAAAAGTGCCGTCCAATGCTCAAGCAAAAAACGCGCCCTTGAAATCATCAGCCAGATTGTTGCTGAGCACACTGGTGAAGAGAGCAATGCGCTGTTTGAATCTATGCTAAGTAGAGAAAAAGTAGGCAGCACCGGTATTGGTAATGGCATAGCCATCCCACATGCAAGGTTGCCTTTTGATGCGAACCACGCCATTGGTGTTTTTATTCAGTGCCAAGAGCCGATAGAATTTGATGCGATCGACAATCGCCCTGTCGACCTTTTATTTGCCTTGTTAGTGCCAGAAGCACAATGCCAAGAGCACTTAAAAACCTTGGCGACAATGGCAGAGCGATTGTCCGATAAGAACGTACTAAAATCACTGCGCAGAGCCGAATCGGATCAAGCGCTCTATGACATTATGGTCAACCAAACTCAATAACAAGAGGCCTAAATACCCATGAGACTCGTATTAGTCAGCGGACACTCCGGAGCAGGAAAAAGTGTGGCATTACGGGTCTTAGAAGACCTCGGGTTTTATTGTGTCGATAATTTACCGGTCAATCTGCTCAGTGCTTTTGTCCAGTCAGTCGATAAACGCACCCAAAATGTCGCGGTCAGTATTGATATACGCAACCTGCCTGCCAATATCGATGAGTTGACCGACACACTCAGCCAGCTCAAATCGGTTTACGATGTCACTTTACTGTTTTTAGACGCCGATAAATCCGCTTTGATAAAACGCTACAGCGAAACCCGTCGTATTCACCCTTTAACGATCAGCAAGCTTGCCCCCTCATTAGAGCAAGCCATCGACCTCGAAAAACATATCCTGACTCACTTAAAAGCGGAAGCCGATTTAGTGATCGACAGCAGTAAAACGTCAATTCACGACCTCAGTGAAACCGTACGCCGTCGGATTGAAGGGCGAGAACGCCGTGATCTAGTGATGGTTTTCGAGTCTTTTGGCTTCAAATACGGCCTGCCCAGTGATGCCGATTATGTTTTCGATGTGCGCTTTTTGCCCAACCCTCATTGGCAACCAGAATTGCGCCCTATGACCGGTCTCGACCCTCAAATCAAGGATTTTTTGGAAAGCCATCCTGAAG
>JBFGYW010000085.1:0-12712 GCA_041587235.1 Vibrio sp. | reverse complement strand
TAATTGAGTATGAGTGGTTAAATTAACCGGTACCTCAGGGTGATCACTAAGATGAGATTGTGACGTTAAACCGAACAAGCCATGGGAGATATCACTGGTGATGGTCCATTGCTTTGGCAAACCATCGCGAGTAAGTTCGGCGACCAGTTTGGGATCAACAACGGTAAATTGGCTGATCATCTGTGAGGAGAGATAACCTCTTTGGTAATTGAGTACTTCGGTTTGTACGCCATTGACTTGCAGAGTTTTTACCCCTTGGCGCAGGGCTTCTTCACCGACTTTACCAACCACTGCAGGCCAACAGGCGATCAGGGCAAGTACCCCACCAAGCGCACCGATTTTTTGTAATTTATTCATAATCAAAATTGTTGAGTAGTTTAATTTAGTCTAGCTTATCTGTGTTTAACAAGAAAGTGAGCCATGGCCATAACACCTGGCTCTGACGAAAAAATGACGGATAATGCGCAAAAAAAATCTCAGTCTCTCAAACCCCAAGCGATATTTTCGTCTTTAGTAACAAATTATAAAACTATCTCATTGAAAAGTTGATTGAATACGGTTTATCCTTAGCGTCAACTTACTTTGATATAACTCGACAAAGGTTTAGCAAATGATGCGTAAAACACTTTTGGCCGCAGCGCTATTGCTTGGCTCTCACCCCTTGATGGCCGCCACCAATGATTACAACGACACTATGGTCATGAGCAATTTTAGCTACGACTATTTTGAAGCTCGAATCGGTGCAAGCCCAGTGACATTTGGTGGTGCGCTAAGCAAGTCCGTGCACCCTAATGCGCATTTCCTCGCTCGCTTTGATTCAGAATTTGAAGATGACTTCGACTCCTCTTTCGGTTTTGGTTTTCACTCGCCAATCAACAACTGGGCCGATTTAACCGGTGAAATGCTGTTAAGAGTGGTAGAAGAAGAATCGAGCAGTGATACCGATACCGGTATGGAAGTGAACCTCGGTGTGCGCCAATGGCTAGGTCCACAGTTGGAAGTTGGTGGCAAAGTGGGTTATGTTGATATCGATGATGACAACCACGTGATTGGCGGTGCTTATGCACGTTTTCACTCGACTGAGCTCTTTTCTATCGGTGCAGAAGCCAGAATTAACGACTTTTACGGCAACCAAGTGATGTTTACCACTCGCTTTAAATTTTAGTCTTCGCAAAAGTGATAAGCCCGGCGGTCATTGTCTCTACTGACGATGAAAGCGACAGTCGCTATATAGGTGCTACCCGTTATGACTAGGTAGCGCTTTTTTAATCCGGGTTGCGCTATTGTTTGGGTGACTTGGTTGTTGGGGTTTTCTTGTTTAAACGAGAGTCACTAGGCGACACCACGGTGAGCAGTAAATGTTGCTCCTTGATACTGCGCACGTGTTGGGTCAAGGTCGGTTTCGCCCTTAATAAAGGGCCTAGTGCTTCTCGAGCATCACTTTGCTCTTTGTCTGCCAACATAATAAGCAGTTGCTGCTTGTGGTCAGAGGATAAGACTTCCCAACGCAAACCGAGTTCGGCACCGGCTAATCGCCACAACACGCGTAACGATAGGTCCGGACCCAATTTTTTCTGTAAAAAATAAAACGCGTCTAGCGCCCCGATTTCAAGAAAAGCTTCTGTATTGGTAATCGATATTTTTCTTAATAATTTAGCAATGTGATTATTTAAATTTGGCAATAAATGTAACTTTTGATTTATTATTTCATTTTGCCGACGTTTGCCCAGGGCTATAATGGTTTTGATGGCTTCTATATAGCGAGTCGGATGCTGTGAAAAGTGCTCTGCTAATAAAAAGGTATCATCTAAATAGCAATGAAACTCTTTATGTGATTTCAACCCAAAATCATCGATTTCTCGTTGGCTCAAGTCTTTAGTTTGCAAATACAATTGACTCTCTTTTTCTATAGCAATGACGTTCTTATTGTGAGTAAAACTCGGCAAACCAAAAAAGCTATGCACTTTGACATCGATAGCATGTAAATTTAATATACGTTGAAAATACTCAATGGTCATACAGGCTATGCCTCCACTCGCTCACAAGCGATTATTTTGCTGCAGGTCACCACTGACTAACAGAAAGCAACGATGAATGAGCATAAGTTAATTGCTAATACCAATTAACTCTAAGAAACAATTCGTCAGATGTCAGGTTGAGAAATAAATAAGTGACATAGTTTCTGTATTTATCTTGAGTTTCTTCACATTTATTTAATCAGATAACAAAAAGTCATCTGACTGACTGGACTTTTCTTCTTCGTAGATTATGTGCAGTATTTATTCAAAAGTGAGTATTCATGGAGCACCTTTCTTTTTACTGGCGTCCTGACAATAAAAAATGGATTTTAGAGTCGTTAAAGCAAGAGTTTGCTGAATTAATCGATCTCGCTATTGCCGCAGGTCACGTATCTCTTCCCCCTTTGCCTGACGTGGTTTTGCAAATTCAACAATTGTGTTTAGAGCACGATGTCGATGTCGACAAAGTGCGTATTTTATTGATGTCTGAACCTAGCCTTGCGGCGTCTTTAATCCGAATTGCCAATTCGGTAATGTTTAATCGCCGCGGTATCGAGTGTCACGACCTGCGTGTGGCGATCAATCGTTTGGGCATCTTGCGCGTTCGCGATATCATCACCGCTCAAGCAATCGAACAATTAAAAATGTCCTCTCGCTTCGAGCCATGCTGTCAGCAAACGCTAGAAGAAAGCGCGAAAGCATCGAAACAACTTGGTGCGACTATGGCGCTAGTGGTTGAGCATTACCAGCACATCGACAAAGCCCGTTTTCAATACTTCAACAAAGAAAAAGCCTTCTTGACCGGTTTGCTGGCCGACATTGGCTTATACAGTCTAGTACGTGAATACCATGTGTACCTAGCTCGTGGCAATTACCTCGACGTCGACTTGGCGATGGCGTTGTTTGAACATCGCTGTGGCAGCTTTAGCCAAAATGTGCTCTCGTGTTGGGGTTTTGATCAAGACTACCTCGACGTGGCCTCAAATGACACTCAGCAGCTCGACAGCCAGCAGATCCGCTATCTCGACATTGCGCGCATCGCCTATTATTTGCTGTTATTTCGCCGTCAAGACGAAGCCGAGTTACAAGCGCAGCAGGTTGAGTTTGACACCACGGGCGCTGAAGTCTTGTATCAACTGTCTAATCTAAGCGATGCTGAATTTGAGCAGCAGCTCGAGGCTGTGTTGAAAAGCAGTGGCTTATAACCCTCTTCCCTTGACCTGTGAATAAGAAGTCTGATTTATGTATTCCAGTATGTTGTTTATCTTTATTCCCTTAGTGGTGGGTTATTGCCTGACGCTCAAAGACCCCAAATGGCTTGCAAGAGCCGGTAAAGCCACGCACTGGCTGATTTATGTGATTTTGTTTTTAATGGGGATCAGTATCACCTCGGTGGATAATCTCGCAGCCAATACGTCCGCCATGCTCGGCTATAGTTTTGGGTATTTCTTTGTCATCGGGCTGTGTAACCTTGCGGTGTTGCCTGTCGTTGATCGCTTTTGGCCCATTGAGCTCGAAGTAAAACGCTATCGCCCCCCTTTTGTGTACATGGCAATGAGCTCAATCAAACTCATCGGTGTCGTGGTGTTAGGTGGTATCGCTGGCATCGCCTTGAGCTTACCAACAGAGACGATTGATAGCGCCAGTGAACTGTGCCTTTACGCCTTGTTGTTTCTCATTGGCTACGACCTTAGGCACAGCGGTCTATCACTCAAACAAATACTGCTCAATAAACAAGGCATGTTACTGAGCGTGATTCTGGTCGTGACGTCTTTGTTGGCTGGGGTTATCATGGCCTGTGTGACCAAAGTCCCCTTATTTCAAAGCTTAGCGATGGCATCAGGCTTTGGTTGGTACTCCTTGTCGGGCATTCTCATTGGCGATGCTTATGGACCGGTCTTTGGCGGTGCCTCGTTTATCTTAGAGTTGCTGCGGGAACTGGCATCGATCCTCATCATTCCGGTGTTGATTTATCGCTACCCTTCGACCGTGATTGGCTATGCAGGTGCCACCGCCATGGATTTCACCTTGCCGATTATCCAAAATTCTGGTGGCGTTCGCTGTGTGCCGATCGCCATTGTCAGTGGCTTTATTTTAAGTTTACTCGTCCCAGTGCTTATGCTGTTCTTTATTTCCCTTTCGCAGGGTTTAGCGTAGGCACAAGTTGTAATTTTCGCGAGACAAGAGCGACGTTTTAGTTTATTTTGTTTCGCCATTAGCTCAATTAGAATGATGATTATGGTGACAGAACACAAACCTGTGCGAGTGGATTTTGACAGTCTTGTACGTATTTTCACTGTCCCAGAAGGGGAAACATCGACGCTAACCCAAATCGAGCGTCGCTTATCAAACAATCTTGACCAATTCCTCAACGAACATATCGTTGCCCATGAAAAACCGCTGGTTGACATCGAAAAGCACTTTGCCTCGACTCAGATCCCTGAACAAGCCCAGTTAGTATCTGATCACACTCAGCACTTACTCGACAATCTCGTCGCGCATTCTGTTCATACCGCGTCACCGAGGTTCATTGGTCATATGACCTCAGCCTTGCCGTATTTTTTAATGCCGCTGTCTAAAATTATGATTGCGCTTAACCAAAATACCGTCAAGATCGAGACCTCGAAAGCCTTTACTCCGCTCGAGCGACAAGTCATCGGTATGTTGCATCGCCTGGCCTACCAGTGCGATGAGCATTTTTATCCCCCTTACCTTCACAGTGCCAAACACTCACTGGGCGTCTTTTGCTCTGGGGGTACCGTAGCCAACCTCACCGCCCTTTGGGTCGCGAGAAATAACGCCTTCCCGGCTGATGGTCAGCAGTTTCAGGGTATTGAACGCGACGGCGCGGTAGCCGCTCTTCGCCATTACGGCTATCAAGACATGGCGATTTTGGTCTCTGAACGCGGCCATTATTCGCTCACCAAAGCCGCGGACATTTTGGGAATTGGCCAGCGCAATTTGATTAAAATTCGCACCGATCAGCAAAACAAGCTGTCGCTGAAGGATTTACAGCACACCCTTGCCGACTGTCAGGCCAGAAACATCAAAGTGCTTGCCGTGGTCGGCATTGCCGGCACCACAGAAACAGGTACCGTCGATCCACTCGATGACATCGCCACCTTGTGTCAGCAATACCAATGTCATTTCCACGTTGATGCGGCCTGGGGCGGTGCGACTTTAATGTCTAATCAATACCGTCACTTACTCAGCGGCATCGAGAAAGCGGACTCGATCACCATCGATGCTCACAAGCAACTCTACATTCCGATGGGGGCTGGTATGGTGCTGTTCAAAACACCGGAACTGGCACAATCTATTGAGCACCACGCGCAGTACATTTTACGTGATGGTTCGAAAGACTTGGGCGCACATACGTTAGAAGGCTCTCGTTCTGGTATTGCCATGTTGCTTTACGCCGCCATGCACATTATCAGCCGCCCTGGTTATGAGCTATTAATCAATCAAAGTATTGAAAAAGCGCGTCACTTTGCCGAAATGATCGAAGCACATGCCGATTTTGAGCTGACCTCACAACCCGAGTTGTGCCTGTTGACTTATCGCTATATGCCACAGGCGCTGCAACAGGCAATGCATTATGCCAATGACGAACAACAAACCGAGCTCAATCAAGGCCTCAATCAACTGACCAAGCAGTTGCAAAAAACCCAACGCGAAAATGGCAACTCGTTTGTGTCGCGTACCCAACTCAATTTGGAGCGCTACCAAGGGCAAGATATTGTGGTTTTTCGTGTGGTATTAGCCAACCCGCTTACCACCCAAGCCATTTTACACGCCATTCTCGAAGAGCAAGTTGCCACCGCGAATCGCTGTCGAGAATTACTTGACCCTTTAATAGAGCAAGCGCAGGCCATCACGGACTCTCACGCAAAGCTCTAACCGACAACAGCATGTGCTCGCACCAGCACATGCTGATTAAACATTCGATTTTATTCAATTTTTTGTTTGAGGCGAGTCAAATTCTGCAAATTTTGTCCGATGAATACGTTTCGTCGTAGGTTAAAATCAGTTTATAATCATACAGCTTTATTGTCACTCATCGTGGTATAAGTGGTGACCACTTAACCGTACTGCGTATTTCTCATCCGTTTTACTGAACCGCACATATTATGAATACATTAGATAAAATTCAGAAAAATTTAGACAACTTCAGTAAGTCTGAACGCAAAGTCGCAGAAGTGATCATGGCTTCACCACAAACGGCCATCCATTCTAGTATTGCCACTCTAGCCAAAATGGCCGATGTCAGCGAGCCGACCGTCAACCGTTTTTGTCGCCGCCTAGACACCAAAGGCTTTCCCGATTTCAAACTGCACCTCGCGCAGAGCCTGGCCAATGGCACACCTTACGTCAACCGTAATGTCGAAGAAGACGACGGACCAGATGCCTATACGCAAAAGATTTTCGAGTCGACGATGGCTTGTCTTGATGTGGCAAAGAACACCCTTGACCCAACACAAGTCAACCGCGCGGTCGACTTATTAACCCAGGCCAAACGCATTTCCTTTTTTGGCTTAGGCGCATCGTCAACAGTGGCCAAAGACGCACAAAATAAATTTATGCGTTTTAACATCCCTATCACCTATTTTGACGATGTCGTGATGCAGCGCATGAGTTGTATTAACTGCACTGAAAACGACGTTGTGGTATTAATTTCACACACTGGCAGAACCAAGAGTCAGGTCGAATTGGCCTTGTTGGCTCGTGAGAACGGTGCCACCGTTATTGCCATTACCGCCAAAGACTCGCCATTAGATCACGCCAGTTCAATCTCAATTCGCTTAGACGTGCCTGAAGACACCGACGTATATATGCCAATGGCCAGTCGCATTGTTCAAATGACTGTTATCGATGTCTTGGCTACCGGGTTTACTCTTCGTCGCGGCAATGGCTTTCGCAATAACCTCAAGCGAGTCAAAGAAGCGCTGCAAGACTCACGCTACAACAAACTTGCGCCCAATAGCTGAGTCTGTTTTATTGATAAGTGCAACGCCGCAACTCATAGATTCTGTCTATGCAATTAACAGGCATTGCACTCTTTATTTCCCTGATTGAATAAGGCATAGTGTCGTCATAATTTCGAAGGAGATAACTATGTTTGCAGTCATTTTTGGCCGTCCTGCCTGCCCTTATTGTGTTCGCGCAAAAGAACACGCTGAAACACTGAAAGCAAAACGCGATGATTTCAACTATCGCTATGTTGATATTCAAGCAGAAGGTATTACCAAACAAGACCTTGAAAAAACTGTCGGTAAACCGGTTCACACTGTACCGCAAATTTTCATCGACCAGGACCACATCGGCGGTTGTGATGAGTTTGAAGCTTACGCAAAAGCGAATTTAGGTTTATTCGATTAATGCCTCGTTAGTAAAGTCCACCATACGGTGGACTTTTTTTATCTATTTCGCTTTATGACAAAAAATTCACTTATCAATCTCAATAATTCAGATACAATTAATTTTCGTTTTTCAAACCTATTTTACCCATCCAGATTAGAACCTTACCGTGAACATAGACGTCGTACTTTTGCTTCAAGAAAACCCCATCTTACTCATTTTTTGCGTGCTGGCGATTGGCCTTTCTATCGGAAAAATTCGCTTTGGCAACTTTCAACTCGGCAATTCAATTGGCGTTCTCATGACCTCACTGGTTATGGGTCACCTCGGCTTTTCTTTTAGCTCTGAGACCTTAATTATCGGCTTTATGTTGTTTATCTACTGTGTCGGTATTGAAGCGGGCCCTAACTTTTTCGGGATTTTCTTTCGCGATGGCAAACACTACCTTATCTTAAGTATGACAGTGCTCGTCACGGCGATCGCCATTACTTATGTGTGTACTCAGTATCTACACATTGATTTTGGTCTTTCTGCCGGCATGATGGCGGGTGCTTTGACCTCGACACCAGTTTTGGTTGGCGCGCAAGATGCCATTAACTCAGGCTTATCGGGTATTCCACGTGATATGACTTTTGATATCGTAATGGAGAACCTGTCGGTCGGTTATGCGATGTCTTATTTGGTTGGCCTTATCAGCATGATCGTGTTTGCCAAAATACTGCCCAAGTTTCAAAAGCAAAATTTATCTGACTCAGCGCAGCAAATTGCCCGTGAGCGCGGTTTGGGCTCGAGCAGCCAACGCAAAGTGTATCTGCCGATTATTCGCGCCTATCGCGTCGGTACTGAGCTTATCGATTGGACCGACGGGAAAAACCTGCGCGAGTTGGGTATCTATCGTCAAACTGGCTGTTATATCGAACGCATTCGCCGCAACGGTATTTTGGCTCGTCCCGACGGTGATGCCATTTTGCAAGAAGGCGACGAAATTGCCTTAGTGGGCTTTCCCGATAGCCATGCTCGACTCGATCCGCGTTTTCGCAACGGCAAAGAAGTGTTTGACCGCAACCTACTCGATTTACGCGTTGTCGAAGAAGAAATCGTGGTGAAAAGTGACTCCATGGTTGGAAAACGCCTAGCCGATCTCAATTTATCTGAATATGGGTGTTTCCTCAATCGAGTAGTCAGAGCGCAAATTGAAATGCCGATGGATCTCGATATTGTGCTCGCCAAAGGGGATGTTTTACAAGTCAGTGGCGAAAAAAGCCGTGTGCATGGCCTGGCGCGCAAAATCGGTTTTATTTCTATTCACAGTCAAATGGCAGATCTGTTGGCTTTTTGCAGCTTTTTCATCATGGGGATTTTACTCGGTTTGATCACCATGACGTTTGGCCAAGTGTCATTTAGCCTTGGTAATGCGGTTGGATTATTGCTCTCTGGGATCACTTTGGGCTTCTTAAGAGCCAACCACCCCACCTTTGGCTATGTTCCGCAAGGGGCATTAAACATCATCAAAGACCTCGGTTTAATGGTCTTTATGGTGGGCATTGGCCTCAGTGCGGGGGGCAAAATGTTTGCACACTTAGCGCAAGTGGGACCGACTATTTTTGCCGTGGCGTTTTTAGTCAGTGTGATCCCTGTGGTGTTGGCCTATTTGGTTGGCGCGCACATTCTTAAAATGAACCGTGCTTTACTTCTTGGTGCCGTGATTGGGGCCAGAACATGTGCACCCGCGATGGACATCGTTAACGATTATGCCAAGTCGGCTATCCCCGCTCTTGGTTATGCCGGTACCTATGCCATTGCGAATATCTTAATGACCTTGGCCGGTACGGTATTGGTGATTTTGACTTAATGCCAATCTCACTAAATACCTTGGCCGGTTAAAAGCAAAGCCTTAGTTCGCTCGCGATCATTGATCACGGCGTAAGTGCCTGCCACTCACTTAACAGCTTTCTGTGCAACGCAATTTAAAAAAAATGGCCTCAATTGAGGCCATTTTATTGATATTAATTGGAGTTACAGATTGACAAAATCTGCATCAACTAATGGGCTGACGTCAGCGTCGTAATCTACCCCGTCGACCCCAAAACCAAACAGTTTTAGGAACTCTTCTTTGTACTCAACGTAGTCGGTTAGCTCTTTGAGGTTGTCAGAAGTAATTTGCGGCCACAAGGTTTGGCAGTGCTGCTGGATATCATCACGCAGTTCCCAGTCATCTAGGCGCAAGCGATTCGCTTCGTCCACCTCTGGTGCTGAACCATCTTCTTTGTACATACGCGCGCTAAACAAGCGGTTAATTTGCTCGATACACCCTTCGTGTACCCCTTCTTCGCGCATTTTCTTAAACACCATTGCGATGTATAACGGCATAACAGGAATGGCTGAACTGGCTTGAGTCACCACGGATTTAAGCACAGCAACATTGGCACTGCCTTGTTTGTTCGCCAGTTTTTCATTCAATGCGGTCGCGGCGCGGTCTAAGTCCATTTTCGCCTTGCCCAGGGCGCCATCCCAGTAAATCGGCCAGGTCAGTTCTGTGCCGATGTAGCTGTAAGCCACTGTGCGACAGCCTGGGGCAAGAACACCGGCTTGATCAAGCGCTTCCATCCAAAGCTCCCAATCTTGACCGCCCATGACCGTTACGGTATCGGCAATTTCTTGCTCGGTCGCAGGTTCAACACTGGCCTCGATAATCACATCTTTGTTGGTATCGACCGCGGTAGAAGTGTAGGTTTCGCCAATGGGCTTGAGTGAAGAGCGGACAAGTTCGCCGCTTTCCGGCATTTTTCTCACTGGCGACGCCAAAGAGTAAACCACTAAGTCAATTTGACCTAAGTCTTGTTGGATCAACTCAATCGCTTTTTGCTTGGCTTGATGAGAAAAAGCATCGCCATTGATGCTCTTCGCGTACAAGCCTTCTTGGTGAGCAAATTGCTCAAAGGCCGCCGCGTTGTAAAAACCTGCCGTACCGGTTTTTTTCTCTGTCCCTTCTTTTTCGAAGAACACGCCAATGGTTGACGCACCACCACCAAAAGCCGCAGTGATACGAGAAGACAAACCATAACCACTTGATGCCCCCACGACCAATACGCGTTTCGGTGCGTTGGCAATTGGGCCTTGTGATTTAGTGTATTCAATTTGTTCTTTAACATTGGCTGCACAACCTACTGGATGAGTAGTAGTACAGATAAATCCACGAATTTTAGGTTTGATGATCATATTCAACTTCCTTTAATAAACCTGATAAGGATAAGGGGTTCATCATAAGATCTCACCCTATTTATGAAAAAAAAAGCATTTTTTCTAAGTGGTTGGATCTCTAAAGGGAGTATCGAAAGCAACTTGGTGGTATTTTGAACGGGTGTGGCAGGCACCACACCCGAATCGAACTAGGCGACGTCGTTTAAACTGGGGTTATCTTGTTTACCATGAGTTCTTATCTCACTAAAGTCATGGCTAAAGTGGTCTACTTGGATTGCTTGTTGCCTTAGGGCCTCTGCATGCTCAATCGCTTTGACGTCCTCAGCGTTAAACAAGCCGAGTTTGAGTGCTTGCTCAAGCTTATCGGCCAAACTCGCTTTCGCCGCGATTTCACCTTGTTTGATCGCCTTGTGCAATTTTTTCTCCAAAGGCTCAACGGCTTTTAAGGCAATGAAGCTACGTTCCATTAAACCCACGCCCTGATCGTTTAAATTGACATAACACAAATGGGTTAATCTATCGCGCTGCTCCCCGGGTTGTGATACCAATTGTGCGAGACTGCGCACCAAGTGATCGCTTGGCGCTTTACAGTGATTGCCCAATGGGAAAGTCAAGTATTTAAGCAGTTTACCCGTCCCTTGTTTCGGGAAATTGCGATAAGCCTCATTCAGAGCTTTGCTGGCATGGTGTAAGCAGTATTGCACAGCAAAGTCCACCATGGGTCGGTCTTCGCTCAGCGCGCCCTCATCTTGGTATTTTTTCAAACACGCGGTGGCCATAAACAAATAACTCAAGGTATCTCCTAAACGGGCTGACGTCGCTTCTTTGCGTTTTAAATCGCCGCCTAAAGTCAGCATGGAAACGTCCGCGGCGATACTGAGTGCCTGGCTCAATCGTTTGATGTGTTGATAATAACGTTTCAGTTCACTGCGACACTCAACCTTGGCAAAACGCGAGGCCGTCAACGCATTTAAACAGCTCAGTAGCGCATTTTTACTGGCATGACCAATATGTTTAAACAGCAGTTGATCAAAGGCCTGACTGGCTTGCTCTGCATCTGGATTGGCCGCGGCTTCCATTTCCTTGAGCACATAGGGATGGCAACGGGTCGCCCCTTGGCCGAAGATCATCAAATTACGGGTTAGAATATTTGCCCCTTCCACTGTGATAGCCACTGGGATACCAATGTAATGCGTGGCTAAATAGTTCATTGGCCCGTCTTGAATCGCGCGACCGGCGTGAATATCCATCGCATCATTGAGGATTTCACGACCAATTTCCGTCATATGATATTTGGCAATGGCCGTGACAATGCCGGGTTTTTCTCCCATGTCGAGGGCGGTGGTGGTAAAAGTGCGGGTCGCCTCGAGCAAATAGGTTAAGCCGGCCATTTTGCCCATGACTTGCTCTACCCCTTCAAATTGGCCAATTGACATGCCAAATTGTTTGCGAACGTAACCGTATGCTGGAGTCGTGCGCGTGGTTAAATGCCCTATCGCGGCACCAATTGCCGGCAGTGATATGCCGCGCCCCGCAGACAGACACTCAACCAGCATCCGCCAGCCTTTGCCCGCGTATTCTTGACCACCGATCAACCAATCCATGGGGATAAAGACGTTTTCACCTCGCGTTGGGCCATTCATAAACGCCAAACCCAATGGGTCATGACGCTCACCAATTTCGACCCCTTCGTGCGAGGTTGGAATCAAGGCGCAAGTAATGCCGAGTGACGTTTTGTCACCGAGTAACTGCTGAGGGTCACTCAATTTAAACGCCAACCCCAGTACGGTTGCCACCGGTGCCAAAGTGATATAGCGCTTATTCCAATTGAGATTAATACCCAAGGTTTTTTGTCCTTGATAAGTGCCGTAGCACACTTCACCACTATCGAGAATTCCGCCTGCATCCGAGCCAGCTTCTGGGCCCGTTAAGGCGAAACAGGGAATATCTTTGCCTTCAGCAAGGCGTGGTAACCAGTAATTTTTTTGCTCTTCAGTACCATAGTGAGTTAACAGCTCCCCCGGGCCTAACGAATTTGGCACCATCACGGTCACCGCAGCGCTAATACTCTTAGTGGCAATGGTCGAGACAATGGTCGAATTAGCGAGTGCGGAAAAGGCTCGGCCTCCGTACTC
>JBFGYW010000084.1:0-12716 GCA_041587235.1 Vibrio sp. | reverse complement strand
CTTTTTTACATCGAGAGGCAAATGGGTATAAGAAGCCACATGGGCACTTTGTCCCGCTGAAAGTTGATCCAACGTCATAATGAAAACCTATTGAGAATCGTTTCTGTTTACAATTAAGTTTACGTTGATGACGTATCCGGCTTTTGCCTCATATCAAAAAAATGTCAATTGCAAAAAAAAACCTCGCTCAAGAGAGCGAGGTTGACCATCGAGTATCCTATGATAAAAAGACAACAAGGATGATTACTGAGAGAAGCAGTCGTAGAAACTGTTTGCCGTGCCTTGCAGTAAGGCAAAATAACCACCAGGCTTATTTTCAATCGTTGAGCCTAATGGATCAAGAACGCCCAGTTTGGCATCCGTACCTCTTGTAACGCTTTTGACGACCGCAGGCGTAAACTGAGGTTCAGAGAACACGCAACTGCCAGGCGTCGCCAATAGCGTTTTGCGGATCGCAATCAAGGTTTTTGCGCCAGGCTTTCGCTCAGGAGATACGGTAAATTCACCTAGGTGGTTGAGTTGGTACATGGTTTCAAAATAGTCGTATGCGTCATGGAATACGTAGTAGCCAAGGTCTTTATAAGGTGTCAATTGTTGTTTGATGGCTTCATTGGTTTTTACTAGGTTTTGTTCAAACTTGACCAAGTTTTGCTCGTATTGCACCTTGTGCTCTGGATCAAGCGCAACCAGTTGACGAGTGAGCTCTTTAGCCACTTGTCCTGTTACCTTCGCTCCGAGCCAAAAGTGCGGGTTGATGTTACCGTGATGGTGATGACCGTCATCGTGATGATCACTGCTAAATTCTAACCAATCAACATGTTGAAATTGCTCAATGGTGATGACGTTACTTTTGCCTTCGAGGAGAGGTTCCAAAAAGGGTTCGAGACCATCACCATACCAGATGCTAATATCGGCATTTTTGACTTTTTTCAGGTCAGAAGGCTTAAGCACATAATCGTGTGGGGATGCATTGGCCGGCACTAACAGTTCTGGCGTCGCCACACCGAGTGTCAGTTCTGTCGTAATTAACTGAATCGGCTTAATACTGGTTAAAACCGTTGTCGCATGGGCAAATATCGGTGACAATAGTGTCACTACCAATAAAGATAAACGTAACATGGATCCCTCAAATTTTGGTGCTAGTGTTTGTTGAAAATAAATGTTACATTATAACATAATAAAAAAGCAACAGAGTTTTTACCATGTCGACGTTAATTCGTCTCAAACAAATATCCGTCGTGTTTAACCAAAAGCGCGTTTTAGATAATATCTCCCTCGATATTACCGAAGGAAAAATCACCACATTAATAGGCCCAAATGGCGCGGGTAAGTCAACCTTAATTCGCGTGTTATTAGGACTGCAAAAAGACTATCAAGGCACCATTGAGCGCAGCCAAAAGCTCAGAATTGGTTATGTGCCTCAAAAGCTCAAACTCAATGAAACTCTGCCACTGCAAGTTAGTCGCTTTATGAAGTTAGCGGGACGCTACAGTCAAAGTGAGTGTATTGAAGCGTTAAAACTGGTCGGGGCCGAGCACTTGTCGTCTAGCGATATGCACAAGTTATCCGGTGGTGAAACCCAACGCGTACTCCTCGCCAGAGCCCTGTTGCGCCGGCCGAAACTCTTAGTGCTCGATGAGCCAGCACAAGGGGTTGATGTCCAAGGACAGATCGACCTATACGATCTCATTGACACCATTCGCAAACGCTTTAGTTGCGCGGTGTTTATGGTCTCCCATGACCTGCATTTAGTGATGGCTAAAACTGATGAAGTGATTTGCCTACAACACCATATCTGTTGCTCTGGCGCACCGGCAAGTATTCAAAGTCACCCTGCCTATGTAGCCCTTTTTGGTCAAGCTGCACGAGATTCTATCGCCGTTTATCATCACCAGCATCAACATCACCACGACCTCGCCGGTGAACCGGTCGCTGGACAAGCTCAGCAATGTCAACATCACAACCACGGTCATCACAATGCTTGAATTTCTGCTCCCTTCACTTTTGGCCGGTTTCGGTATCGCTTTAATTGCCGGTCCTCTTGGCTCTTTTGTGGTTTGGCGTCGCATGGCCTACTTTGGCGACACCTTAGCACACGCCTCTTTAATGGGCTTGGCACTGGGTTTTTTACTCGATATCAATATTTATCTGGCGCTATTAGTATGCTGTTTAATGATTGCTGCTGCCCTAGTGACTCTTCAACGACAACAGCTTGTCGCAACAGATACCCTATTGGGCATTTTAGCGCATTGCGCCCTCTCTATCGGCTTGGTCTCGGTCAGTTTTTTAGATGACGTACGAGTTGACTTAATGGGCTACCTCTTCGGTGATTTACTCGCCGTGAGCCCTAGTGATTTGATCTTCATCTACTCTGGGGTCATCGTGGTCGGTGTAGTCCTCTTTTTGACTTGGCGTCCTTTGCTGTCGAGTACGATTAACGAAGAAATGGCGGCAGTAGAAGGAACAAACATCGACTTGATGCGTCTAGTATTAATGCTCTTGATCGGCGTTGTGATTGCGATTGGGATGAAATTCGTCGGTGCCCTAATTATGACGTCGCTATTAATTATTCCAGCGGCCACAGCAAGGAAACTGGCTCACTCACCGGAACAAATGGCGATCTTTGCCTCGCTGATTGGCTGCCTTTCGGTAATCGCTGGGATCAGCTTTTCTTGGCACTTCGACACCCCAGCCGGTCCATCGGTGGTTCTCAGCGCGGCCTGCTTCTTTGTTATCGCGCAATTAGTCAGTCGTAAAGCCTAGGTGACAACAAAGACCAAAAAGGCCTGAGAGCATTGCGCTCTCAGGCCTTGTATTTGGCTTCTTAGCCACTTTAAACAAACGGTAATTACCAGCCTGTCACTTCACGCAGTGCTTTGCCAATATCAGCCAAACTTTTTACAGTTTTGACACCGGCACCTTCAAGGGCAGCAAACTTATCTTCTGCGGTGCCTTTACCGCCAGAAATGATCGCCCCTGCGTGGCCCATACGCTTACCTGGAGGCGCAGTGACGCCAGCAATGTAAGAAACCACTGGTTTGGTGACATTATCTTTGATAAAAGCAGCGGCTTCTTCTTCAGCCGTTCCGCCAATTTCACCGATCATAACAATGGCTTCGGTTTCAGGGTCATCTTGGAACAACTGCAAAATATCGATGAAGTTAGAACCAGGGATTGGGTCGCCACCAATGCCCACACAGGTTGATTGGCCAAAGCCTTCATCCGTGGTTTGTTTCACTGCTTCATAGGTCAATGTCCCTGAACGTGACACAATACCCACTTTGCCTTTTTTGTGAATGTGACCTGGCATAATGCCAATTTTACACTCATCAGGAGTAATAATACCGGGGCAGTTAGGGCCGATCATACGAACGCCTGCTTCGTCTAGGCGAACTTTGACATCCAACAAATCTAATGTTGGGATACCTTCAGTAATAGTCACTATCAGCTTAATACCCGCATCAATCGCTTCGAGAATCGCATCTTTACAAAACGGCGCTGGGACATAAATCACCGAGGCCGTCGCACCGGTTTGTTCCACCGCTTCGCGTACCGTGTTAAAGACAGGTAGGCCTAAGTGCAGTGTACCGCCTTTGCCCGGCGAAACACCGCCGACCATTTGAGTACCGTAAGCGATGGCTTGCTCTGAGTGAAAAGTACCTTGACCGCCTGTAAAACCTTGGCAGATGACTTTGGTTTCTTTATTGATTAATACCGACATTATTTGCCCTCCGCCGCTGCAACGACTTTTTCTGCAGCTTCAGTTAATGAGGTCGCTGCTATAATATTCAAACCACTGTCTGCAAGCGTTTTTGCCCCCAGCTCAGCGTTGTTCCCTTCGAGACGAACCACAACCGGCACCGTCACACCCACTTCTTCGACCGCGCCAATGATGCCCTCGGCAATTAAGTCACATCGCACGATACCACCGAAGATATTAACCAGTACGGCTTTGACTTTGTCATCAGAAAGGATAATTTTGAATGCTTCTGTTACGCGCTCTTTGGTTGCACCGCCGCCGACATCGAGGAAGTTAGCCGGCTGTCCTCCATGAAGGTTGACGATATCCATAGTCCCCATCGCCAAACCGGCACCATTGACCATACAGCCAATATTGCCATCGAGAGCGACGTAATTTAGCTCCCATTGCGCCGCGTGTGCTTCACGCGCATCTTCTTGAGATGCATCGTGCATATCACGTAGTTTAGGTTGACGATACATGGCATTGGAATCGATGTTGATTTTACCATCGAGGCACAACAGATCGCCTTCACCGGTAATAACCAGCGGGTTAATTTCCAAAAGCGCCAAATCGTATTGAGCAAACATATTGCCTAAGCCCAAGAAAATCTTGGTAAACTGCTTGATTTGATCGCCTTTTAAGCCCAATTTAAACGCCAACTCACGACCTTGATAAGCCTGAGGGCCAACCAATGGGTCGATAGCCGCTTTGTGGATAAGCTCTGGCGTTTCTTCCGCCACTTTTTCAATTTCAACGCCGCCTTCTGTGGAGGCCATAAAAACAATGCGACGGCTAGCGCGATCGACAACGGCGCCTAAGTAAAGCTCATTGGCAATGTTTGAAGCTTCTTCAACCAAGATTTTTGTCACCGGCTGACCATTGGCATCCGTTTGATAAGTGACGAGGTTTTTACCCAACCACTTTTGCGCAAATGCTCGAATGCCATCTTTTGAGTCGTGAAGTTCCACTCCGCCCGCTTTACCGCGACCACCGGCGTGCACTTGACATTTTACGACCCATTTTGAGCCACCGATTTTGCCCGCGGCTTCTGCCGCTTCTTGAGGAGTATCGCAAGCATAACCCTCTGGGACGGGCAAAGCGAATTCTGCAAACAGCTGTTTGGCTTGGTATTCATGCAAGTTCATTCTGTCATTCCATCTGTTATCCCATGTGTGGGATTTATTATTTCCATAGCGAGTGACGCCGTCAGCTCGTTACATCGTAGGGGTTTAAAATCAATCAGGTCGCTATCATCAAGACCCCGTGATTGATTGTTAAATTTAGCCAGCAAGCAAGACGTTGACATCACTTGCTGACTAAATGTTGTTAAAGCTTTTGCAGTTATTACACGTCCAACAAGAGACGAGCCGGATCCTCAAGAAGCTCTTTAATGGTCACCAAAAAGCCCACCGATTCACGACCGTCAATTAAGCGGTGATCGTAAGACAGCGCGAGGTACATCATCGGCAAGATTTCCACCTGACCATTGACAGCCATTGGGCGGTCTTGAATTTTGTGCATACCCAAGATCGCCGCTTGTGGAGGGTTGATGATCGGGGTTGACATCAAAGAGCCAAACACACCGCCATTGGTGATGGTAAAGTTTCCACCAGTCAACTCATCAACGGTTAATTTGCCATCACGCCCTTTGATCGCCAAGTCCTTAATGCCCTTTTCAATCTCAGCGAAGCTCAAGGTGTCAGCGTCTTTCAGTACAGGCGTAACCAAACCACGAGGGGTAGATACCGCCATGCTAATGTCAAAGAAGTTGTGATAGACAATGTCATCGCCATCGATCGAAGCATTGACTTCTGGGTAACGTTTTAGAGCTTCTGTTACGGCTTTGACGTAAAAAGACATAAAGCCCAAGCGAATATCGTGGCGTTTTTCAAAACTGTCTTTGTATTGTTTGCGCAGATCCATAATCGGTTTCATGTTAACTTCATTAAATGTCGTTAACATCGCCGTGCTGTTTTTCGCTTCGAGTAAACGCTCTGCAACGCGCTTGCGAAGGCGTGTCATCGGCACGCGCTTTTGCGTTCTCGCAGCAGTAGGCACATCAATCGCAGCTGCCTCATCGGCTTTCGGCGCCGCCGCTTTTTTCGCCAGATGCGCATCGACATCTTCACGCGTAATACGACCGCCGACACCCGAGCCTTTGATCGCACTCGCGTCGAGGTTGTGCTCAGCCAATAAACGGCGAACGGCAGGGCTCAGAGCATCGTTATTTTCTTCGCTCAGTGCCGCCGTATGGCGTTTATCGGGGGACGCTTCTGGCTCAGAGGTTTTATCTGTGGTTGGCTCACCCGCCACCGCACCTGGCTTGATCTTTGCCAATAGCTGCTTAGACAGCACGGTTGCGCCTTCTTCTTCAACAATGCTTTCAAGAACACCGGCCTCAGGCGCGGGGACTTCTAGCACAACCTTGTCCGTTTCAATGTCAACAATCACTTCATCGCGTTCGACACTGTCACCAGGTTGTTTATGCCAAGTTGCCACGGTTGCATCAGCGACTGATTCAGGTAAATCTGGAACCAGAATTTCAATTGTCATATTCAGTTTTCCCTTATTTCTAGTTCTTTATTTAATTAGCAAAGCGTCTTCAATTAACGCTTTTTGCTGTTGTACGTGTAGAGACATATAGCCGACCGCAGGGGACGCCGATGCCTTGCGGCCCGCATAATGAAGCGTCGCGCCATCTGGGATCGCCGCTCTAAAGTTATGCTGACTGCAATACCAAGCCCCTTGGTTTTGTGGATCTTCTTGACACCAGACAAAGTCGATAACGTTTGTGTATGCCGCAATCGCCGCTTGAACTTCTTCCAGAGGGAATGGGTAGAGTTGTTCAATTCGAACAATCGCGACATCGTCGATTTCGTTAGTACGGCGATAATCGAGTAAGTCGAAATACACTTTGCCAGAGCAGAACACCACGCGTTTGACTTTACCTGGATCCAGTTCATCCACTTCAGGGATAGCCGATTGGAAAGTGCCATTGGCAAGCTCTTCTAATGTCGACGTACACTGCGGATGTCGCAACAGTGACTTCGGAGACATAACAATCAAAGGACGACGCATAGGACGCACCACTTGACGACGAAGCATGTGATAAACCTGTGCTGGTGTTGAAGGCACAACAACTTGCATATTTTGTTCAGCGCACAATTGCAAATAACGCTCTAGCCTTGCCGATGAGTGCTCAGGACCTTGCCCTTCATAACCGTGTGGCAACAGCATAGTCAAACCACACAAACGCGCCCACTTTTGTTCACCGGACGAAATAAACTGGTCGATAACCACTTGAGCACCATTGGCAAAATCACCAAATTGCGCTTCCCAAATCGTCAAACCGCCGGGCTCTGCCGTGGCATAACCATATTCAAAAGCCAATACCGCTTCTTCAGATAACACGGAGTCAAAAACTTGAAAAGGACCTTGTTTATCGTGCAAGTGGCTCAGAGGGGTGTAAACGCTAGCGTCTTCTTGGTTGTGCAACACAGCGTGTCGATGGAAGAAGGTGCCGCGACCAGAATCTTGGCCGGAGAGGCGAACTCGTTTTCCGTCATCGACTAAGGTTGCATAGGCCAAGGTTTCTGCCATCCCCCAATCAACGGCTTTTTCACCGGCTAACATCGCTTTGCGATCATTGTAGATTTTAGCCACTCGGCTTTGCAGTTTGTGACTTTCAGGGGCTTGACACAGGCGTTTACCGAGGTCGACCAAGCGGTCTAATTCGACCTGACTGCGCCACTCTTCTTGCCAATCGTGATTGAGATAAGGCGACCAGTCGACCGAGTGCATCGTCATCGGACGCCACTCTTTGACGACCACATCACCGCGGTCTAAAGCGTCGCGATATTCGTTAACCAACTGAGTTGCCAGCTCGAGGTCTTGATCACCGCGTTCAATTAACACGTCTGCATATAGTTTGCGTGGCGTTGGGTGCTTTTTGATTTTTTGATACATCAAAGGCTGCGTCGCGTTCGGCTCATCCGCTTCGTTGTGCCCATGACGGCGGTAACACACCAAGTCAATCACAACATCACTGCGAAACTCATTGCGATAATCCAACGCTAGGCGGGTAACAAATGCCACCGCTTCTGGGTCATCAGCATTGACGTGGAAAATCGGAGCCTGAACCATTTTCGCAATATCAGTACAATACATGGTTGAACGCGTATCGCGAATATTCGAGGTAGTAAAGCCCACTTGGTTATTAACGACAATTCGAACCGTACCACCAACTTGAAAGCCGCGGGCTTTAGACATGTTAAACGTCTCCGCCACGACCCCTTGACCGGTAATCGCCGAGTCACCATGAATGGTAATTGGCAAAACTTGACTGCCATTTTTGTCTTGAAGGCGATCTTGACGTGCGCGCACAGAGCCAATAACTACAGGGTTAACAATCTCAAGGTGAGATGGGTTAAAGGCCAGGGCTAAGTGAACATTGCCCGCTTCGGTTGCAAAGTCTGCTGAGAAGCCTTGGTGATATTTGACATCGCCGGTCCCCCAGCTCTCATCGCTGTGTTTACCCGCGAACTCATCAAAAAGATCTTGAGGGCGTTTACCCAAGACATTGACCAGCATGTTGAGACGGCCGCGGTGGGCCATACCAATCACCACTTCACGCATCCCGCTTTTGCCCGCGTGGCGAATCAGCTCTTTGGTCATTGGAATTAAAGCGTCTCCCCCTTCAAGTGAAAAGCGTTTAGCGCCGGGGAATTTGGCCCCGAGGTAACGTTCTAAGCCTTCAGCTGCCGTGAGTTCTTCGAGAAACGTTTGTTTTTCTTCGCTGCTGTAATGCGGCTTACCAACCACCGGCTCGAGACGCTGTTGAATCCAACGCTTTTGCTCTGTGTTGGTCATGTGCATGTATTCTGCACCCACTGAACCACAGTAAATGTCTTGCAAAGATTGATACAAATCGCTCAGCCTCATTGTCTCTTTGCCAATGGCAAATGAGCCAACATTAAAGCTTTCTTCGAAGTCATCTTCGGTTAAATTGTGAAAAGCAGGATTGAGCTCTGCAACGGGTGGTCTTTGCCAAAGACCGAGAGGATCAAGTTGTGCTGCTTCATGCCCTCGAAATCGAAAAGCATTGATTAATTGCAGGACTTTTACTTGTTTTGCATCGACATCGGGATCACTAACTTGGACATTGTAATGCTTTGCTTCTTGAGCGAGTCGACGGAAGTAGTCACGGACACGCGAATGAGGTTGTTCGACCACCTGTTCTGGGTTGGTCGGCAATCCTTCAAATACACGCTTCCATTCCTCACTAACCAAATCGGGATCACTAAGGTAGAGTTCGTAGAGATCTTCTACGTACGTTGCATTGGCGCCAGCCAAGTGTGAAGACTCGAGCCATGCCTTCATCACGCCATCTTGCATATATTCCCTTTTTTTATCGTTATTAATAAGTTTCTCGACCTAAGCCGAGCCGTTTTTATCCCCGAGGAACCAACTGGGTTGCCTGGGTATAATACTGCCGCCCAATTCAAGGCGGCAGAGCGAACGCTTTATACTGAGCGATTGACCAACATTGTTTTGATGTGGCCAATCGCTTTGGTCGGGTTGAGACCTTTAGGACAAACGTTGACACAGTTCATAATGCCGTGGCAGCGAAAAACACTGAACGCATCATCGAGCTCTGACAAACGCTCATCAGTGGCCGTATCGCGGCTGTCAATCAACCAGCGATAAGCGGCAAGTAACCCGGCAGGGCCAATAAACTTGTCGGGGTTCCACCAAAATGACGGGCATGAGGTTGTACAACAGGCACACATGATGCATTCGTACAAACCGTCGAGATGCGCTCTGTCTTCCGGTGCTTGTAGATGCTCTCTCGAAGGCGGCAATTCACCATCAGAAATTAAATACGGCTTAACACGCGCGTAATTGTCGTAAAATTGAGTCATATCAACAATTAAATCGCGAACAACAGGCAGCCCAGGCAAAGGGCGAATGACCACTTTATCGCCACCGACCGCAGACAAAGGCGTAATACACGCCAAGCCATTTTTGCCGTTCATGTTCAAACCGTCCGAGCCACAAACCCCTTCACGACACGAGCGACGAAAAGCGATGCTAGGATCTTGCTCTTTCAACAAAATCAAAGCATCGAGTACCATCATATCCGAGCCTTCTTTGACTTCAAGCGTGTAATCCTTCATGTAGGGCTTGTTGTCAACATCAGGGTTGTATCTGTAGATAGAAAAATTCACTTTCATCTTTTCTTCCCCCTTTATTAGTAGGTACGGATTTTTGGTGGAAACGCTTCGCGATGAACCGGAGTCATGTTGACATCGCGCTTCGCCATTTGCTCGGTTTCCGGGTTGTAAATCGAGTGGCATAACCAGTTGGCGTCATCGCGCTCTGGGAAATCAAAACGCGCATGTGCACCGCGGCTTTCGGTGCGGTAATTTGCAGCCACTGCCGTGGAATACGCGGTTTCCATCAGGTTATCAAGCTCTAAACACTCTACTCGCTGGGTGTTGAACTCTGTTGACTTATCGGCCAGGTGCGCTTCTTTCAGGCGGTCGCGAATAACCTTGAGCTCCTCAAGGCCGGTTGCCATTGCCTCCCCTTCTCGGAAAACGGAAAAGCTGTTTTGCATGCACTGTTGCAAGTCTTTGCGAATTTGCGCTGGATCTTCACCGCTTGTGCTATTCTCCCAACGCATAGTGCGCGCTAACGAGGCTTCGATATCCGATTCAGTGGCGGGGCGAGCTTCTGACTGCGCTGCCAGGGTTTCACCTAAATGCAAACCGGTTGCTCGGCCAAAGACGACCAGGTCAAGTAACGAGTTACCCCCTAACCGGTTGGCGCCGTGAACAGAAACAGAAGCAATTTCGCCACAGGCGAACAGACCTTGAACTTCTTGATCAATACCTTGGTTATTTTGTTTAAGCGCTTGTCCCGAGACTTGCGTTGGCACGCCGCCCATCATGTAGTGACAGGTCGGGATTACTGGGATAGGTTCCTTGACCGGATCGACGTGAGCAAAGGTACGTGACAGCTCGCAAATCCCTGGCAAGCGCGACTCGAGCACATCTTTACCTAGATGATCGAGTTTCAACTTGATATGTGGTCCCCATGGCCCATCACAACCACGGCCTTCGCGGATCTCAATCATCATCGAACGCGCAACCACATCGCGCCCCGCCAAGTCTTTCGCATTAGGAGCATAACGTTCCATAAAGCGCTCACCGTCTTTATTGAGCAGGTAACCCCCTTCACCGCGACAACCTTCTGTCACCAAGACTCCGGCACCGGCAATTCCCGTTGGGTGAAATTGCCACATTTCCATATCTTGCATTGGCACTCCGGCGCGTAGGGCCATACCGACACCGTCACCAGTATTAATATGTGCATTAGTGGTCGACGCATAAATACGCCCTGCACCACCGGTTGCCAGTACCGTTGCTTTGGATTTAAAGTAGCAAATTTCGCCAGTTTCCATACAAAGCGCAGTGCATCCCAAAATGGCTCCATCTTGGTTTTTGACTAAATCAAGGGCATACCACTCAGAGAAAATTGTGGTTTTGTGTTTGATGTTTTGTTGATAAAGCGTATGCAACAAGGCATGGCCCGTACGGTCTGCCGCAGCTGCCGTGCGCGCGGCTTGCTCGCCACCAAACTCTTTAGACTGACCACCAAACGGACGTTGGTAAATACTGCCATTGTCAAAACGCGAAAAGGGCAAGCCCATTTTCTCGAGCTCTATCACCGACTGTGGGCCGGTCTTACACATATACTCAATGGCATTTTGGTCTCCGATGTAGTCAGATCCCTTAACGGTATCGTACATATGCCATTGCCAATTGTCTTGGTGGGAATTACCAAGAGCAACGGTGATGCCACCTTGTGCTGACACAGTATGCGAACGAGTTGGAAAAACTTTAGACAGCAAAGCACAAGAAAGGCCTTGCTCAGAAATTTGTAACGCAGCGCGCATGCCTGCGCCGCCTGCACCGATGACAACGGCATCGAATTCACGAACTGGAATAGACACTTACACACCCCACAAGATAAATAGACCAGAGAAAACGTAGCTTAGCAATACTGCCACCACACTCAATTGCAACAGGCTGCGCAATTTTGTGCACTTCACGTAATCAGTTAGTACTTGCCACAGACCGATCCAGGCGTGAATCAACACACATACTAAGGCTAACATGGTAAACGTCTTGGTGAATGTTCCACCAAAGAACGCAGTCCATGATACGTAAGTCAACTCATTAAAGGCGCAAAAACCAACTAAATAGAGGGTGTAAAGGGTCATAATGATGGCAGATGCGCGGATTAACAGGTAATCGTGTACGCCATTTCTACCTACCGAAGAGACATGTCTTACCATACTAAAATCCCCGCTAAAATAGATAAAACTGCGGTTGCCGCAAAAGCAACTTTGGCACTTTGATTACCCGATTCCAACTCTTCGAAATAACCCATATCCATAATGAGGTGACGGATACCACCGGCAATGTGATAGGCCAATGCGGTCAGAATGCCCCACAGGATAAATTTGACAAAGAAGCCGCTGACAATGTCGGACGCTTGCTCGTAGCCGAGCGGGGAGGATAAGGAGATGGAGAGTAACCACAACAAAATCCCAAGCGCAACGAACATAATGACACCGGATATTCGATGCAAAATAGATGCGATAGCGGTAATGGGAAAGTGAATGGTCTGTAAATCTAAATTAACAGGTCTTGACTTTCTTTCTTTCACGGGCTTGCTCACTCAGCTCTTTTGAGCATTTATAGTTTTATTGAGAAATTCAGCCCATACCTTGCAAAATTAACATTGATTTTACAAATAAACCACAATTACAGCGAGGAATATGTAAATAAAATGTTAAAAACTCAATTTGTCGTAAAAATGTAATTTCTATACAAACAAGTATTTATAAGGCATGTGCCGTTATCTACTGCGCCAATATAAGGCTAGCAACATTCTAATACAATTG
>JBFGYW010000083.1:0-12716 GCA_041587235.1 Vibrio sp. | reverse complement strand
ATGCTTAATAAATAGTGACCCTTATTAAGCCGAGGGTCACCTAGCCAACTGACGTTGTTAGTGAACCTCATTTTGTTCACATATTATGCGCCGACTCATTGCTTGAGTGGGCGCTTTTTTATTTTGGCCAACAACGTGCCTACTAAAGCGCCATTCACCGAAAATCCAACTTAAAACATCGACTGACAACAGCCCTAAGTGAATCGCGACATTGCAAAATGAAAACCAGATCGCAAAACAAAAATCAACCATTGAAACCAGTTACTATTCATCCAGAACAAAAAGCAAACAAAACCTTTGAAAACAACAATATAAATTCAAAACAAAAGTTGGCACACTTCATGCTTAATAGTTAGTGACCCTTATTAAGCCGAGGGTCACCTAGCCAACTGACGTTGTTAGTGAATCTTTTATTCACAAATTACACGCCTACTGACCTCTTTCAGTAGGCGTTTTTTTTGCTTTGTGAATCGTCGTGTCAATGGAAGATCTCTCTCGCTCTTCCAAACCAAGAATGAAACGTCATTGCTCTTAGCTTTCAATTCATCTATAAAAACTGAGTGGTCATGAACGACACAGCTCGATCAGTAAACCCGCTCTTAACCCGACGGCGACTTTGGGGTTGGGAAATAAAATATAGGCTTTATCACCTTGGTTCCAATGCGCTTTATCACCGTCAATGGCAATCATTTGATTGGCATCTACTGGGGTAAAATTGGGGCTAGTGTCGGTAAGCTGAGTAAACTGAAAAGCATCACTCTGTTTGATAAGCACTTGCTTTACACTATAAAGTGGCACGGATTTTTGAGAGAGTGTACCCCGAATATCATTGCAGACTAACGCGCGGATCGCCTGGTTAATCGCCTGAAAATCGTCAAGGTGATTCTTCCCAAATGGCAGTGCTTTACCCAACTCTAACGTGCAGCTTATCACCCCTAACTGATGACAGGTCCATGAGGTGAAGGTGCCACTGGGCACCGAATTAATCACTAAAGCGTGTAACTCGCAGTGAGACAAGAAGTCATAAAACTCCGGCACCTGAGCAAAATGATCGGGCAATACACCAAATGTTGCTTTCAACGAGTCTCTGATGGCGGTATGCATATCAAGGTGCCAACAGGATTGGTGGCCTGCTTTGCGGATAAATTGTTCTACCTTCTCTTTGATAACAGCGACTCGTTGATACTCCGCACCCAACTCGGGGCACGCAGTGGCTAAAAACAAGCGATTCATATCAAATGCTATAAAGCGCCGGCCGGCTATCATGGCATCGAAGTTTCCAAACACGATGAATACATTTTGCTGTAGTGAGATTTTCCCCGTCAGCAAATCCACCATTAATGAATACATGAGTTCAATCGGCGCGGTTTCATTGCCGTGGATCCCCGCAGACAGTACTAAGTACTGAGAGGATGCCACCCGCGGGGTAAATTCAATCATGCCTTTGCCATGACAGCGCCATGATAAATGCGCATTTGCACCTGTGCTTGGCTCAAGCTGACCTGAATGCAACCAGGTCTTGAGATCATAATCCACACTCTTCTCCTGCACACTCACTTTCCTTATTGACCATCTTGCTGAAATGGATAGAGCGAGCCTAAATTGAGTATTTGTGTCAATTCATCAAGCGCCACACGATTTTCTTCTAACAATTGCGGATCAATCAAGTCCGCTTCACTTAAGCGATCTCGATAATGTTGCTCGACCCAGTTCACCAGCCGTTGATATTGCTTAGGCGTGATAAAACTTGACGGGTTCATCGCCATTCGCTCTTGCTCGGTTAGTACCACTCTTAGGCGTAAGCAGGCCGGTCCGCCGCCATTGCGCATGCTTTCTCGCAAATCCATCACCTTCACTTGATCAATCACCAGGCTAGACTCAACAAGCTGCTTTAAGTAAGCGGATACCTTGTGATTGATTTGGGTTTCTCGCGGAACCAACAACAGCATTTTACCATTGGCTTTGCTCAATAACTGGCTGTTGAACAAGTAACTCTCAACCGCATCTTGTACACTTACCTCACCCGATGGCACCTCAATGGGGGTAAACTCTCCCCCTTGTTTTGCCAATTGTTGCTGGATAGCAGCAAAGATCGGTTTTTTCTCTACAAAGGCCTCTTGATGATAAAACCAAACCGGACCATTAGTGACCGAGATGACATCATTGTGAAAAACGCCCTGATCAATCACATCGGGGTTTTGTTGTAAAAACAAACAAGCGTCATCGGCAAGGCCGTGTCGACGGGCAATGGCTTGGCAAGCTTCAAGCGTTTGCCGTGCCGGATAGCGCACAGGTCCACGATTATGTTGACTACGTCCATAAACAAAGACTTCAACCCCTGGTTGACCGTAACAACCGGATAATCGATTGTGGTTCGCTGCGCCTTCATCGCCAAACCACGCTTGCTGCGGCAAGGCTGAGTGAACGACAAAGTGTTCAGGATGATTAAAGGTGGCTTTAAGCGCTGACTCTGTTGCTTTTGCTTCTATCGAGCGATGAAATTTGTTGTTTAAGTTGGCCACACTAAAGTGCACTTTGCCATCTCTTGTATCAGCGGATGGAGAAACTGTAGCCGCATTGGCGACCCACATCGATGACGCTGAACTGACCGCTGAGAGTAATTGCGGGTTGGCTTTTTGTACTTTTTCAAGTAGGGCCGCTTCACTGTTGCCTTTAAAGCCTAACTGCCGCAGAGTCTCAATACACGGGCGTTCTTGAGGCGGTAACACACCTTGTAAAAAGCCCAGATCAGAAAGGGTTTTCATTTTTTCTAACCCTTGCAGCGCTGCAAGCTTGGGGTTTGATACCGCTTTAACATTGGCTGTCGAAGCGATATTGCCGTGCGATAACCCGGCATAGTGATGTGTCGGGCCGACTAATCCATCAAAGTTGGCTTCAATACTCATTTTGATTCTCCCGCGGGGTTAAGCACTGACAAACCCGGCGACAATTGACTCGGTATTGTCACGCGCTGAGATTCGATACTGGCCATGGGCCAAGCGCAGTAGTCGGCTGCGTAAAAGGCACTGGGGCGATGATTACCAGAAGCGCCTACCCCACCAAAAGGAGCACGACTTGATGCGCCTGTTAACGGTTTATTCCAATTGACGATCCCCGCTCGAATTCGGGCAGTAAAGTACTCGTAAAGACTGTGTGCCTCACTGACGAGGCCTGCCGATAAGCCAAAGCGGGTATTGTTTGCCTCCTCAATCGCTTGGTCCAAATGCTGGTAACGTTTGATCATCAGCAGTGGCCCGAAAAACTCTTCATCAGCGACTGTGTTTAGCCGTGTGATGTCTAAAATACCCGGTGTGACAAAAGCAAGCTGTGTATCGCGCTGTGCCATCGCCACCAAAACCTGTGCGCCTTGCTCAATCAAATGCGCTTGTACCGCCATTAAGCGCTCAGCAGCTTGCTTTGAAATGACCGGCCCCATAAAAGGCTGAGGTTGCGCATTCCAATCGCCCACTTGGATGGCCTTTGTCACCTCAACAAGACGGTCAATTAACGCATCTCCTTGCTCGCCTTGTTTGACCAACAAACGACGTGCACACGTGCAGCGCTGCCCAGCAGAAATAAAACTCGATTGGACAATCAAGTGAACGACCGCCTCAAGATCTGAAAAGTCTTCGATCACCAAGGCATTATTGCCGCCCATTTCTAAAGCGAGGACCTTATCGGGTTGCGCAGCTAGTTGCTGGTGTAGCTGATAGCCTGTATTGGCACTGCCGGTAAACAACAAGCCATCGACAAGCGGGTGACGGGCCAAAGCTTGACCGGTTTGAGCACCGCCTTGGACAAGATTGATCACCCCGTGAGGCAGTCCCGCATTTTGCCACAACTCCAGTGTCAACTGGGCTGTCCAAGGGGTCAACTCACTGGGTTTAAACACCACACAGTTGCCGGCAATCAAGGCGGGCACAATATGCCCATTGGGCAAATGGCCAGGAAAGTTATACGGCCCAAAAACCGCCATGACTCCATGTGGCCGATGACGTACAACCGCTTGGCCATCGGCCATGGCCGTGACACATTGGCCTGTGCGCTGATGATAAGCTTCGATAGATATCGACACCTTATTGATCATCGCTTGTACTTCAGTACCACTTTCCCAAAGCGGTTTGCCCGTTTCTTGGCTGATGATTTCGGCAAGTGCTTGCTGGTGTTGTTCCAGTTGTTGGACAAAACCATCGATCACAGCAAGGCGCTGCTCTAATGGCAATAAAGACCAAGCAACAAACGCTTCTCTGGCACTTTGTACCGCTTTGTCTACTGTCTTTTCGTCGCTGTGACTACCCTGCCAAATGATCTCCCCTGTCGCAGGGTTTTCTTTGCTCAACGCGGGGCCTTGTGTGAACTGCCATTGTTGACCGATTAGTGCATTAGGCTGTTGCATGTGTTTTCTCCTGTGCAAATAAAGAGACGACTTTGACTTCATCACCGGCTTGTACTGATAAGGCCGCAGCCTGCTCGGCTGATAAATGGATATCGTGTCCTGTCATCAATGGCGTCGCCTTGATCACTCGATAATCTTGAAACGATGTATTACCCACTAACATTTCAGGCCCGTCAGCCAAGTCTTGCGCGTCAATCACCACCTGATAACTCAGGTGCTCTTTGACAATGCGCAAATCACGGACGTAAGCCTCTAAGGTCGGTCCGCCATCGAAAATATCGACATACCCTTCATAGCGCATACCTTCACTTTCTAAAATCTTACGCGCCGGCTCAGTATTGGGGTGAACTTTGGCGATCACGTCTTTGGCCTCTTGACCTAAAAAATCGATATAAAGTGGGTGTTTAGGCATCAATTCTGCAATAAAGGCCTTTTGACCTATACCGGTCAAATAATCGGCTTTGGCAAAATCGAACGTAAAAAAGTGACGTCCCAGACTTTCCCAAAATGGCGACAGTCCCTGTTGATCAGAGTAGCCTCGCATCTCGGCAATAATTTTGCTGGTAAATAAAGATTGGAACGTGGCGATGAACAGCAAACGCGCCTTGGATAAAAAATGGCCATTGCGGCTGTGACGATAATCTGGGTGTAAAAAAAGCGTACACAACTCACTGTTGCCCGTATGATCGTTACTCAAAAATAACGTTGGCA
Organism: Vibrio sp.; assembly: GCA_041587235.1. Lineage (GTDB taxonomy): Bacteria > Pseudomonadota > Gammaproteobacteria > Enterobacterales > Vibrionaceae > Vibrio. The sequence continues at coordinate 7,609 of JBFGYW010000083.1, read as the reverse complement.
TTGTGGTGTGTACACCCAGTTCCCGAGAGGCGTGAACTAGGGTTCCAACTCGGTAGTGATACCAGGGATCACACAAGCCAATCGCCACTTCAATGCCCGATACCCCAACGGCTTTTTTGCTCTTAGTGTCTTCAAGGACAAACAAAAAACCTTCATCTTGTTTCTCTGCCGTCCCTTGCCAAGTGGCCAGCATACGCGAAATACGCTCGTTTAAACTGGCTTGATGTTGAGGCAAAGAAGTAAACCCCACACCAGATAATTCGGCTAATTCCATCAGCAATTGACTGTCTGATCTCTGCACTGGGCGGATAACCATCATAATAATTCCCTTTCACTATATCAAAGCGCAAACAAAGTGACTTTTTGTGCCGGCGCAAGCGCAAGTTGCGCCATCGTATTGCGATCAATCACGCAAAGATCGCCACTGACATGCGCGCGGACCATGGCGGTTGAAAACCCGTCCACATGCGCAAAACCCAGCAAGTACTTCTTTGAACCGACCTGAACGTCACCCTGCTCCACATGGGCCATAAAGCAAAATTGCCACATGTTTAAGCTGTTCGCTTGCGCGGTAACAATTGGCCCTGCATCAAAAATTTCCACGTACTTATTGGAGCGAAACCCTTGATCTGTCAGTAATTGGTGCTGTAAATGAGCATTATGATTGACCTGACCGATGGCCGCTTGTGCCTCTTGACTTAACAAGGGAACATAAATGGGGTAATGAGGCATAAGCTGAGCGATAAATGAACTGCCTTGTGGCCCGTTGAGAAACTCCACCGCTTCGTAGTCCATTTGAAAAAAGCGCCGCCCAACATCTTGCCAAAATGGCGCATATCCGCCGTCACACATACCGCAGATCACCGCCATCCAATGCTCAGAAAAACGCGTGGGCTCGGCGGTCATAAAAAGTAAACGCCCCAGGGTCAGTAAAACTGGCGAGATCCTTTGCTCGACGCCTTTTGCCAAACAAAAAGAAACCAGTTGAGAGTGATCACTGAGATCGTGGGTTAAAGTCAGTGCATGAATACGACTGTGAACATCGAGTGAGGGAGAAGAATGAAATAGAGTCTCATTTCTAAAAGAATAAAAAGGTTGTTTGTGCCCAGCAAGCGCATGAACGCCCGCCACACCCAACTTTTCTTTGCTGGTAGTATTTTCTAGCACGAACAAATAGCGCTCTTCCCCTGGGCTGACTACCTGCTGAGCAAAAGACCAAATAGAATGGGCAATTTTCTCACGCAGCAAGGCTTTGTCACTTGGCAAGGTATACACCATTGCACCACTTTCACACGCTAATTGATAAACAAAATCAAGATCGGATTGATTGACAGGCCGCAATACCAACATACGACTCTCCATGTCGTGAATATTGCTTTTCAATCTAAACCAATTCCGATGGCAATACTTTCAAATTTACGACCTTTGCTTATCAAATTTGCGACAGAAGAAATGCAAACCACCGCTTTGATGCCAATCTGATTAAGTATGTGGTCAATAATAGTGCTGTAAAAGGCTTGAGAACCAGGCAGCTCTTTTGTTAAAGCACAAACGTCGCTGTTATTTGACAAGTTCTACCCGTGATTTTGTTAATGAGGTTAGCGCGTTTATTAAGCCACCAAAATGACCAGTTATGATTCGTCACATAGGGAGATTCAACTTGCGCTCATCACTAGGTGTGCGGTGAAAACAAGCCCGATAGGCCGATGAAAAATGTGCCCCGCTTGAAAAACCACACATTAACGCAATTTGCACGATCGAATGATTACTGGAGCGCAACAGAGAACGTCCGTGCTCTAGGCGCAAAGATACGTAGTATTTAGACGGCTGTTCGTCTAAGACTTGCTTAAAGCGCCGCTCTAACTGACGCCTTGAGATGGCCAAGTGTCGGGCAATCTCTTCACAGCTCAATGGCTCTTCGATATTCTGCTTCATCAAAGTAATGGCGTGAATTAGATCGTCAGGCAGTGTGTCTGTCGCGACGCAAGGAGAAGGCTCACCTTGGCCGACATCCAGTCGCGTTTCTTTGCCAAGTAGACGTTGAAACTCCGTGTGATCGGCAATGGACAACACTTGCCTATCTCGCCACAGCGGCTTGGAAACGACTTGTGGTCGAAATGACGCCGTTGACCACCTCTCTCTTTCTTCATCAGTGACGGCGATTTGATGCTGCTCATCTAAGCCCGATCCAAACCACCAGTGGCGAGCATCACCCAATAACAGTACTTGACTCTGTTGGTTGATTAAATCGCGTATTGCATGAGTTTCTAAAAAAGACAAGTGGCATTCGCGTTCAGCAATCAGCCAACAAGAGTCACAACGTTCAAGATCAATAAGATGCAAATCAAAATTGAAGGTTAACCAAGGTTTCGCAAAGTGTTGATCTAAACTCAATGAACTGGCTTGCGTGGCGATGAGTTGAATGTTAATCGTGGGGCAAACATCGGGCAATACCTCCAAACAACGAAAAAGTGCATTGAGCGTTGAAGCCGACACTTCACCACAGATCACCCATGCCCATTGAGTGCCCAATATCGGGAAAATGTCATCGTGCACATATCCATCCTTTTACTGCGAGCGCAACTCCGTTTGCACAGCGCTCTTCTAAGCGTCCATCTTAGCGAAGCGCGCTTCAACCTCAAGATGAAGACACAAAAAAACCCAGTTTAAACTGGGTTTTGCGATCGCTATCATAATGAAACAACATTAACCTTGTTGGCGGCGTTGCTCCACGGCTTGTGCCAACTGGCGTAAGACGTTTTCGGTATCTTGCCAACCGATACACGCATCGGTGATCGACTGACCGTAGTTTTTAGCACGTCCATCAACCAAATCTTGACGACCTTCTTGTAGGTGAGATTCAATCATCACCCCAAACACCGCTTGCTCACCGGCGGCAATTTGTTGACTGACGTCTTCAGCCACCAACATTTGACGCTCAAACTGTTTCAAACTGTTGGCGTGGCTAAAGTCGATCATCACTTTTTGTGGCAAGCCTAGTTTTTCCAAGTTGCTTTTCACTTGGGCAACGTGCTCGGCACTGTAGTTTGGCTCTTTACCGCCACGCAATATAATGTGGCAATCTGGGTTGCCATCGGTTTCGACAATCGCCGAATGGCCGAATTTGGTCACTGACAAGAAACGGTGTGGCGCACTAGCAGAGCGAATGGCATCGGCGGCAATCCGAATGTTGCCATCTGTGCCATTTTTAAAGCCAACAGGGCAAGACAAGCCAGAAGCCAGCTCACGGTGAACTTGTGACTCCGTGGTACGCGCACCGATTGCCCCCCAGCTGATCAAATCCGCCAAGTATTGTGGCGTAATCATATCGAGAAATTCACTCGCCGTCGGAACACCCATTTCCGTCAGATCCAACAAGAGTTTTCGCCCAATGCGGACACCGTCATTAATTTCATAAGAGTCGTTAAGGTATGGGTCGTTGATCAGCCCTTTCCAGCCGACCGTGGTTCTTGGCTTTTCAAAGTACACACGCATCACAACTTCAAGTTGACCTTTTAACTCCTCACGCAACGCTTTTAAACGCTGGCCATACTCTAAGGCCGCTTCGGTGTCGTGGATAGAACACGGACCAATCACCACCAATAAACGATCGTCTTCCCCTTCGAGAATTTGATGAATCGCTTGTCGTGATTGATACGTTGTAGCAGCAGCTTGCTCACTGGCTGGAAACTTCTCAAGAACCGCGACCGGTGGTAGAAGTTCACTTACTTTTTTTATTCTTACATCATCAGTTTGCAACATGCTAATACTTCCTAGTTTGCATTGAAAAGTTAACCGCTCAAAGCGCGCTTGTCTTGAATGGGCTCTAAGTTATCGCCTCGCCCAACAATTGGCAAGCACTAATTTCAAAAAAAGGCAAATAAAAACCCAATAATGAAATTAAATTACACTGTAAAGAAAAGTTTACTTACAGAATTGTTCCTAAATCATTGCAAAGAAATGACATTTTTTTATGAACTAGATCTAAACTTAGTAACGTTGTTAGTGAAATCGAGTTTCATTGACACTAATAATCTATTTTAGATTAATCACAAAGATAATTTAGGAAGGGTGAGCTTCTCAACTGGCCACTCTATTAAAGCTCAAATTAAGTAAAAGGGTTTCAAATGAATAAAAAATTCACCTTGTCTCTAATTGCAGGACTTGTGAGCAGTGGTCTGGTTGCTCAAAATGCACTCGCAGAAGTTTATGTCGGTGGTCAAGCAGGTTACACCAATCTAGACAATGCGTGCTATGTCAGCGACGGTTGTGATGACGAAGGCGGAGCTGCTGGCCTTTACTTAGGTTACCAAGCAACTGAAAACGTCGGTATCGAACTCGGTGCAGACTGGCTAGGTAAATACGACGTCAACTACTTAGACAACGGCGCACTAGCAACCAGTGAGCACAACCTCTCTGCGATCTCTTTAATGCCTAAATTTAACTTCCCAGTAGCAGATAAGTACGACGTGTTCTTCAAATTGGGTGCCGCTTACATGTAGTTTGGCGATGACAGCGACGTAGTTCCAACCGCTGCAGTCGGTGCCGAATACCACATTTCAAAAGACTGGGGCGCGCGCCTTGCTTACCAACGCTACCAAAATTTTGATGATTCCGTGTTTGACGACATGGACACCAATGTGTTCACCGTCGGCCTAACGTACAAATTTGGCCAAGCCGAAGCAGCGCCAGCACCGGTTGCTGTTGAGCCTAAACCTGAGCCAAAACCGGTTGTCGAAGCAAAACCTGAGCCAAAACCAGAACCCATCCCAGAGTGGATCACTAAGCAACACGCGAAGCAATACGACGAAAGCACCTTTGAAGTCGGTAGCGCGGTTCTATCTGCAGCGGGTAAACAAGCGTTGACACCGTTAATGCACACTTTGGTTCGCTTCCCTGATGCAGAAGCCGTGATCACAGGTCACACCGACTCAACGGGCGCGGCATCGTTCAACCAACGCCTTTCTGAGCAACGCGCTCAGGCGGTGGCAGACTTCCTTACAGCAGGTGGTGTGAACCCAGACAAATTGACTGTGAAAGGCATGGGCGAAAGCGCACCAATCGCAAGCAACAAGACGTCTGAAGGCCGTAAACAAAACCGCCGCGTTGAAGTTGAAATTCCGAAATTTGAATACAAAACTCAACAATAATCTCTGATATTAAGCGTTTACACCGTGTAAACGCTCAAGCAAAAAGGGCGCTTTGGCGCCCTTTTTTATCACCTCGATTGACACTTCGCTCAATCAATCCTTGCCGTTAAATGTCAGTTTATCGATTGCCTTCTTGGAAATATGATCTCAATTCCATTACATTGACTGCCTATGTTTATAAATGACTTAGGTATCACATGACGGATATTCAAACTTGGTTGGCACGGGACCCCGATCCCAAGACTCAACAACAACTCGAGCAACTGGTCCAAGAGAACAACGAACAAGAGCTCAAAGACCGCTTTCGTGGCCGCTTAGAATTTGGCACAGCAGGTCTGCGCGGCAAAGTGGGGGCGGGCCCCAATCGAATGAATCGCCTGGTTATCCAAGAAACCGCAACGGGTCTAGGTCAATATTTACTTTCGCAACACCAAGATACCGCTAGCCGTGGTGTAGTGATTGGTTACGATGGTCGCCCAGATTCTCAACAATTTGCTCAAGATACCGCGGGCGTATTGTGTGCTCTCGGCATTAAGGTATATTTGACCTATCAAGTGGCTGCAACCCCTATCGTGGCTTTTGGGATCCGTCACCTGAACACCGTTGCTGGTGTTGTGGTTACCGCCAGTCACAACCCGCCAGAGTACAACGGCTTTAAGGTGTATTGGCAAAACGGCGCGCAAATTATTGCCCCGCACGACCAGGGTATTGCCAGCGAAATCGATAAAGCGACCACCCAGGAACTCAAGGTCATGTCGATGACGCAAGCAGAGCAGCAAGGCTTGCTCGTTTGGCTAAAAGACGATTATTACCAGACCTATCGCGAAGCCGTGAATCAGCAACCTCTTCTCAAGCCTGATAGCGACGCTGCCAGTCGAGTCAACATCGCTTACACGGCCATGCACGGGGTGGGCGCACAAATGGCTGAGGCGTTGCTCAAGGATGCAGGCTTTACACAGGTATTTAGCGAAGCATCACAACGTGAACCCGATGGCACCTTCCCAACCGTCAATTTCCCCAACCCAGAAGAAGACGGCGCAATGGATCGTGTTATCGCGTTAGCCAAAGTTAAAGAAGCCGATATCGCTTGTGCCAATGATCCCGATGCCGATCGCTTTGCGGTGGCCGCCCGAGAAGCAGATGGTCAATATACCATGTTAACCGGCGATCAAGTCGGGGCATTATTAGGTGACTTTGTGCTCAGTCAATCTAAAGATAAGACAGTCTTGGTTGGCAATACCATTGTCTCTTCGCGCTTACTCTCTGCGATCGCACAGCAACACAATGCCGAGTACTACCAAACACTCACCGGCTTTAAATGGTTAACCAATGTGGCCATGGATAAGCAAAGCCAAGAGAAGCCTTTTGCTTTCGCCTACGAAGAAGCCTTGGGTTACACCATCGGCAGCACCGTGTGGGATAAAGATGGCTTGAGCGCTTTAGTTGCATTTAGCCAACTCACTGCACAGCTCAAAGAGCAAGGCCTAACGGTATGGGATAAGTTGAACGCCCTCTACCAAGAGCACGGCGTGTATCTCAATGCTCAGCGAAGCATCGCGCTAGATCCCAACCAGCCGCCAATCGGCGATAGCTTGCGAGCCAATCCGCCAGCCCACATTGGTGGACAGAGTGTGTCTGTAATCGAGGACTTTAAACTCGGTGTGCGCACCACAAAAGAGGGACAAACCTCTGAGATTGATTTGCCAAGCAGTGATGTCTTGATCTATCACCTCGCCGATAAGTCTCGTGTTGTTGTGAGACCCTCTGGTACTGAACCCAAGCTCAAATGCTACTATGAAGTGATTCAAGACGTACAAGACGGCCAAGATGTTCAGCAGGCTTATAAACAAGCCAAACAACGCATGGCGGATCTTATTGCCACGCACCAAAGCACCATTGCTTAACTGAGTGCGATAAATCAACGGCCAAGTGATAAAGGGTTATCACTCGGCCGTTTGTTCAACACCTTGCTTTTTATTGCGCCACCCACTGAATTTCGGTGATGATGGTATCGCCGTTTTTGAGCCGTGCGAGAAATACATCGCCTTTTTCTACCACTCCCACGCCTTTTGGCGTGCCTGTCATAACAATATCGCCATCTTCTAGATCGGTATAGGCCAAAATTTGAGTTAAAATTTGCTCAGGCTTATGGATCATTTCAGTTACTCCACCGGCTTGAACACGCACGCTGTTGATCAACAATTCCAATTTTAATTGATCAATGTCCATATCACTCAGATCGACAAAACGACTAAACAACGCAGACGCATGAAAACTCTTGGCTTTCTCCCAAGGTAACCCCTTCCCTTTCAAACGTGATTGCGTCTCTCTCTTGGTCAAGTCCAAGCCTACCGCCACACTGACAAACTGGCCCTGTTCAACCAAAAAGCACAATTCGGCTTCGTAATGTAGAGGTTCATCGAGGTGGCGGCTGTGTAAATGCGCACTAATGGCACTAT
>JBFGYW010000082.1:0-12879 GCA_041587235.1 Vibrio sp. | reverse complement strand
TTTGTTTGGGGACGTTTTTATTGCGCTGCTTACCTATGGTATGGATGCGCCGTCGTTTGAAAGCCAATAGCTCTAAAGCCAATCAAGCTACGCCATTGTGGTTACAAGTCCTCGGACCCACCATGATTGCGGCCATGTGTGGGGTGTCTTTGGTGCCGGCTCACCCGTCAACCCTATTGGCGTTTGCCGCTATCGTCGGCTGTGTTTCGACAGTGCTGACTTGGTGGTTTTCTCGCTCATTGGCGCTGCCGGTATTAGTGGGAGTGGTCTGCTATGCTGTCGTGGTGTTATTGGGGAGATAAACGGGCACGGTATTAAAGGCCATTAAATCAGAGGCGAATGTACTCTCACCGTTAAAAAGCTCACTCTTTGGGTGAGCTTTTATTTTGATTGGCAATTGAGTTGGTTTTAGCCAACGGCATGGTTAGTGCGTTGCCGCCTTGGCAAAGTTGGCCAAAGCTTGGCTGACTTTATTTAAGGTATCATCACAGCCTTCTATGTGATGTCTTTTAGCAAGATACTTAGGATCATTATAAGTTAACCACACTTCGCCTTGTTCATTTTCACTGATCAAGGCTTTTTGCGGTAAATCGATCGCTATGCTTTGTTGGCAGACCATCAATGGCGAGCCGACTTTCGGGTTACCAAAAATGACGACTTGGGTTGGTCTAAGGTCGATATTGACGCCTTTGGCTCCTGCTGCGTGATCAACTTTCGCAAAGATAGTCATGCCTTTACTGGTGAGCACTTTCTCTAACTTTTGTACCGTGGTCTTGACATCGTAGTGACTTTTCACCGAGACCAAGCCATTTTCATGGGCAGTTGCGTTGCAGGAAGTGACGACAGCAAGACCCGTGATAGCCAACCAATGGATAATTTTCATTTTTTCTTTCCTTGATAATCCGTGTTAATCGATTAATAGCCAAGCAATTAAATCAAATATGGTTTACGAGAGATAGGCAAGGAGAGTCAAAATTGTGTCGATATCACAGATTGTTGACGTAACGACCTGAGCGGGAAAGTCAGAATGACTTGTGAGTTGGAGGCCGTGTTCAAAAAGGCACGCCCTCTGATGCCGATAAAGCAGCGCGAAACGGCGGCACTGCTTTATGAGAGAGGTGAGTTACTTACCGGCGTTATGACTCGCCTTGAAACGTACCGCGAATAGGGTAGCCGTCTTGGCCGCGAACAAAGGTAATACCGCGAACAATCACTTCAGGCTCAGGGCGCAAGAACGGCACATTCGAGATATCGACGGCTTGAACTTGACCTTGCTCATTAATAACAAACAAACCGGGCTCAGCAAAGTTGTGATCGGTTTCTTGTTCAGAGCGTGGGGTCGACACATACAGCCCTAAGGTTTCCATCTGCTCGAGCGTTAACCCATAAGCGATCGGGAAAGTCACATTTAACTGCTCAAGGTGGCTTTCAAGTTGCGCTTTGCTGTCGGCTGACACCGCCGTTATACTCACGCCAATGTCTTTTAACGCGGCTTGGAAAGTCTCTAATTGGTTTAAATAACGCGTACACAAAGGGCAATGTTGACCGCGGTAAACAATCAACAATTGCCAATCAGCGCCACTGTGGGCTTTGTTGAGTTCAATGCTGCCTTTCAGAGTGTTGGCAGTGAGGGTGGGAAAGGGTGTACCTGGAACTAGCTTTGATGAAAAACCCATTGTTCTCTCCGTATTGGTTGTGAGATGCTGAATGCGTCGCAGGCAACGCGATGATCGATGTGCCTGCGACGCTATCCTTTCAATGTAAAGCCACTTTATGGACAAGGCTATGCCTTGAGGTACGTTTATTATGCTCAATCGTTCAATGATGAATGATCCTATCTCTTTGCTGTTCTCACAACTCAAGCTGTCAGTGGAGTTGTCGGTTAATGCCCAATTTTGCGGTAATTGGTGGGTGGGCAAAAAACAAGAAGCGCGTTCTTTTCATCTTATTTCACACGGTGAGTGTCATCTCAGTATTAACCAAGTCGCTGTTGATACCCTTAATGCAGGTGACATTATTATTTTTTTGCGGGCAACCGAGCACAAGATCACGCCTTTGCATGGCAGTGCAGAGCAAGCGCAGCGCTGTCACTTTGACGGTGGGATCATTGAAGGTTCGACCGGTATGCTGTGTGGGTATTTCGACTATCAAAATGCCCAAAGCCAAAACTTGATCGACAGCTTGCCAGACTATCTGTTGATTAAACGCAACCCTCAAAGTCAACCGTGGATCGATCCATTACTACAGCTCATTCAAATTGAAACTCAAACTCAGCGACTGGGCTCAGATGTGTTGTTATCGCACTTTGTCGAGTCATTAATCTTGCATGCAATTCGCAGCTATTTTGAACAAGAGCAAATGGATATTGGTAGTGTGGCTTTATTTTCTCACCCAAAACTCGGCCTGGCGGTTAAGGCGATTCACTCGCAACTCGATCAAGCATGGAGTGTCGATCAATTGGCAAAAATTTGTCACATGTCGCGCACCAGTTTCGCCACTCAGTTTAAACAAGTCAGTGGCCAAACACCGATGGAGTATCTGTCTTGGTGGCGCATGTTGTGTGCCTGGGATAGGTTGCATCGCGGAGAATCCGTCGCTCTCGTTTCCTCTGCGGTTGGCTATCGCTCCGAAGCGGCGTTTGCCCGCCAATTTAAGAAAGTATTCCAATTGGGGCCTGGCGAAGTTCGTCGCCTCGACCATCGATAGCATTGAGCAATGGATAACAACCAAGAGCGAATTGATGGACCTTAATTGCAAATACACTTGCTCCTGGTTAAGAAAAAGCGCAGAATGGCGAACTTTTCATTTCCTGGCTCTGGTGTGGTTTTTATGCTCCGGTGGCCAATCACCTCGAGATTACATATATGAGTTTTAACACCTTAGGCTTGTCACAGCCCATTCTTCGCGCTATTGATGAGAAAGGTTACTCAACACCATCGCCGATTCAACAACAAGCCATCCCCGCCATTTTATCGGGCAAAGATGTGATGGCGGCGGCGCAAACTGGTACCGGAAAAACCGCTGGCTTTACCTTGCCGATTTTAGAAAAACTGTCACAGGGTCACAAAGTCAAAAGCAACCAAGTACGAACCCTTATTTTAACCCCAACACGCGAACTGGCGGCACAGATTTATGACAACGTGGTCGAGTACAGTAAACATCTGTCTTTGAGTTCTGCGGTTGTCTTTGGCGGCGTTAAAATTAACCCACAAATGCAGCGATTGCGCAAAGGGGCAGACGTGTTAGTCGCCACCCCGGGTCGCTTAATCGATTTGTATCAGCAAAACGCCATCCGATTTGATCAACTTGAGTGTTTAGTACTCGATGAAGCCGATCGCATGCTGGATATGGGCTTTATCCGCGACATCAAAAAAGTGTTGCAATGGCTGCCGAAAAAGCGTCAGAACTTGCTTTTTTCGGCAACTTTTTCTGATGAGATTCGCGAACTGGCGAAAGGGCTTGTCAATCAGCCTGTCGAAATTTCAGTGACACCGGCTAATTCAACCGCGGTGACGATTGAGCAAGCGGTTTACCCTGCCGATGTCAAAAAGAAGGCGCCGATGTTGGCCAAGTTAATTGTTGATGGCAATTGGCAGCAAGTGTTGGTCTTTACGCGCACCAAGCGCGGTGCCAACCGACTTGCCGCGTTTTTAACCGAGCAACAATTGGCCGCTGCCGCCATTCACGGCAACAAAAGCCAAGGGGCGAGAACCAAAGCCCTCGCGCAATTTAAATCCGGTGAGTTAAGAGTCTTAGTGGCGACCGACATTGCCGCGCGTGGTATTGATATTCCTCAATTGCCTCAAGTGGTGAACTTTGAATTGCCAAATATTGCTGAAGACTATGTTCACCGCATTGGCCGTACTGGGCGTGCCGGTGAGCCGGGTAAAGCGATTTCTTTGGTGTGCGCTCAAGAAGCGGACGATTTGTTTGGCATCGAGCGCTTGATTCAAAAGGTGTTGCCACGCCTATCTTTAGAAGGGTATACGGTGACTAATGTGGTACCAGAATCAAAGCTAGACACGCGCCCGATCAAGCCGAAAAAACCGAAAAAACCAAAAAAACATAACGATAACCAAGCGCGTCCCGGTACGGATGCCAAAGCGCCGGCTAAACGTCGTCCACGTCCTGCAGGGGCGCGCTCGTCTGGTTCAGCGCAGGGTAAACCGGCTGGCCAAGGCAGCAGTAAGGACAAGCCAAATCAAGGTCAGAAGCGCCGTCGCCCACAAGGTGAAAAACGTCAATTTAAGCCTCAAAACAGCTAAGTCTTAATTAAAGAAGGGGGAATCTGTGACCGATAATTCATTTTTCCCCTTCGCAAAACACAAGACTTGAATTTATTAAGTCGTTGGGCTATCAATAGCCTTTAGTAAAAATCAAGGAAGCAGTATGATTAAGGAAAACAGTTACTTCGAAGGCCAAGTCAAATCGTTAGGCTTTGTATCCAGTGGTGATACGTTGAGTGTGGGTGTGATGGCAAAAGGCGAATACACCTTTACCACACAAGCACCAGAAAAGATGACCGTTATCAAAGGGCAACTGACGGTAAAACTGCCAGGCAGTGTCTCTTGGCAAACCTTTTCGGCTGGTCAGTCTTTTGAAGTCCCCGGCGATGACAAATTTTTAGTCCAAGTTGAGGTTGACACCGCTTATTTGTGTGACTACCTGTAAGGTTATCTCCCTGCGCGAGTGGGATATTGAGATGTCAGATACCTGTTCTTCACCCTTTATCTAAACTTCCTAGAGTATGGATACACAAGTACAGAAGAACAGGTATTTTTATTGAGTAAGGCATAAGGCCAATTTAAATACCCGCTAACTGTCAGTGTTATGCCCATCTACTCACCCCCCCCTTTAAATGATTCGATACCAGCGCGAGTAAAATCACACAGTTTGAAGAATGGCGAAACCGACCTTAGATAAGAAAAGCGTGTGTTTTTTCTGGTGCGCTTAACACTCTGTACCAATTCGGTCTTTTAATGGTCGTGCTCTAATACCCTTACCGATAAACTCACTGCCGATGTGCGGTTATCCACTTGCAGTTTCTTATAAATTTGCTCTAAGTGTTTATGAACGGTTCTTGGGCTCATTTCTAATATCTGAGCAATTTCCCAATTGGTTTTTCCGTAAGATAGCCAGTAAAGTACTTCTGACTCACGTTTAGTCAGTTTAAAGGCTTTTTGTAAGCTTTCTTCATGGTTGCCTTTTTTCGGTGTGGTAATACGAATGAGTGATTGGATACTGTTGTAATCCCCGGTGTAGGACACTTCTAGATTGGGCGTAAATTGTTTTAACATCAGTGGTTTTTTTTTCGGTTCCTGCATTAACCACAGGGCAATGTCTTGTTGAATTAATTGCCAGGTTTGTAATGAATCTTCACCTAATGACCCCAGTAGTTCTTGTGCATGAGGGGTGGCCCATTCTAAATGTCCGCTATTGGACACACAATAAATATACTGACCGGCATAGTCCAACGCCGCTTGTGCGGATTTAGCTAATCGGGCACTTTGACTGTGTACTCGTATGCGCGCTAGGACTTCATCTGGATTGACCGGCTTAGTGATATAATCGGTACCACCACTTTCAAAGCCTCGGATGACATGTTTTGAGTCATTGAGCCCGGTCATAAAAATGATTGGGGTTGATGGCAGGTGTTCTTTGAGTTTGATACAGGTATCAAAGCCATCCATTTCGGGCATGATGGCATCTAAAAGTATGACGTCTGGCTGTACCTTTTTTGTGATGCTTAAAGCTTGCTGACCACTCAAGGCGACGAGTACAGTGAGGCCTGCTTGATTTAGCGTTGCGTTTAACATGCCAAGTGATTCCGGTGAATCATCGACAACGAGGGCAATAATGTTGTTATTGGTGATAATACTCATCAATTAGTCTATCCACATCCGTTGTGATCTTATCGAGGTGACAACTCACCACATCGGCTCTTAACGTTTTGATAAAAGTGGGGTAAGAGTGTTGTGGTAACTTATCGAGTTCTTGACTAATCCCGGCCAAAAAACCGATTTCAGCGTATTCGCGAATCTTTCGCAAGCTGTTTTCTGGCGGGATTTGTTGTGAAAACATATCGTTTTTCGCCGTCATCTTGTCGGGGGGACGGTTGTTTTTGATATCATATTGCCAATCAATCGCCAGCAAACGGTTGAGCTTAGCTAACAGTGATGGCAGTGACACGGGTTTGGTCAGGTAGTCATCGTGTATACCGTCTAAATGCTCATGGGTTTCAAATTCTTGAATATTGGCTGACAACATAATAATGGGTTGGTGGTAGTGTTCTTTTCTCAGTTGAATCGCCAATTGCCAGCCATTGACGACTGGCATAAAAATGTCCAGCATAATGAGATCGATGGTGCTGGTTTTCATTATTTCTAAGGCTTGCTGCGCATTGTTAGCCAGTTCAATCTTAAACCCTAATGGAGTGAGTAGGTTTTTCACTAGGTCGCGCTGGTCTTTAATGTCATCGACGACTAAAAGGGTTTTGCGTTCACCTTGGTATCCAGTAACAGTATCGTTGAGCATTTCCGGCTCTAACTTGCCTACCTGGACTTCAGGCAGCATCAACTTTAAAACAAAAATACTGCCGTGGCCAAGTTGACTGGTACAAGATATTTCGCCGCCCATCATTTCCGCGAGGACATTAGAAATGGTCAAGCCGAGTCCGGTCCCAGAAATGAGCGCGTTTTTATCACGTGCTACTCGCTCAAAGGGTTTGAATATTTTGGTCATATCGTTCTTCGACAAGCCAATGCCCGTATCATGGACACTAAAAGCCACCACTTGGTTGCGATACGTGACCTTAAAGCAAACACGGCCTTTTTCGGTATATTTGAGCGCATTATTTAACAAATTGATCAGGATTTGTCGTAAGCGCTGCTTGTCCGTCGAGACAAATTGAGGAATATTTTTGCTCGAATCAAATTCAAAAGTCAGCCCTTTGCGTTGTGCTTGCATGGCAAACATTTCAACTAATTGATTGAGAAGATTGGGTAAGCTGAATTCTTCTCGGTGAAGCTCTAAACGGCCTGCTTCAATTTTTGATATCTCAAGTAGACCTTCGATCAAATCGGAAAGATGTTTACCGTTGCGCTTTAATATATCGGCGTATTGTCGTGTTTGCTCATCCAGTTTATGGTCATTACTCATCAATTGCGCATAACCAAGCAGCACATTAAGTGGTGTTCTGAGTTCATGACTTAAGCTGGCTAGATAGCGACTTTTGGCGTCATTGGCGGTTTCTGCCGAGCGCTTGGCGACTTCCAATTCTTGGGCGGTTTTTTGGTGCGCGTTGATTTCAAGGGTGAGTAAGTGGGTGTGTGCTTGTAGTTCTTGTAAAGCGGTTTGATTACTGGTTCGAGCCAATACAAACAACCAACTAATAATACCGATTGGTATCAGTAATAAGGTAAAGGATTTGAGTAGCCCCGTTGATAGGGTCTCCATATGACGAGGGCTAAGATTAGGGACTTGAGTGTAAGCAATCGTCAATATCGTCCCCATTGCGAGACTGACCATCACCATCACGACGATAAACTAGATGACAGTCGATGATAAGTGTTTTAACCATTGTGAGGGAAAAATAGGGGATAAAAATGATTTGATCTGAGCAGAGAATGTCGCTTTGGGACGGCACATGTCTCGGCAGCGAATATCGAGGGTACAGCACAAAGAACAAATTTGCCCTCCATAAGCGGGGCAGAAAGACATGTCTTCATGCTCAAACGTCAGCTCGCAAACACTGCACTGATGCTCGCCCTGACTGTGGTACGGGTTGCGGTGCGGTTTGACTAAGTAAAAACGCCCTTTGGTTAACCAGGCGATGATGGGCGCGAATAAAAAAGGCAACAAAAAGGCAATGTAGGAGGCAAAGGCTTTCACCCAAGGACCATAACAATCCAAATGAGCGGTGATTCCCACGACAGAGGACAGCACCATAGAACCCAAGCCAACCGGGTTGATATCATAAAGCTGAGAGCGCTTGAACTCGATACCTTTGGGGCTCAATCCCAAGGGCTTATTGATGATCAGATCAGCGACAATCGTGCCAATCCACGCTAACACCAACACGGAATAAATTTGTAACGTCTTTTCGATTAATTGATAAACCCCCAACTCCATTAAGACTAGCGCAACTAATACATTAAAAACCATCCAAACGACACGCCCTGGGTGGTGATGGGTAATGCGCGAGAAAAAATTAGACCAAGCTAATGAGCCTGCGTAGGCGTTGGCGATGTTGATTTTCAATTGTGAGATGATGACAAACATTCCAGCTAAAAAAAGCGCAATGCCAGTGTCGTCAATAGAGTAGGTGAAAGCAGTAAAGTACATATGGGCAGGATCACCGGCCAGGCTGGGTATGACGCCTTGGCTAATTGCTAACCAAGCCAGAAAACTGCCTAATACCAACTTCAAAGCCCCAAATACCATCCAACCCGGACCGCCGGTGAGCATCGCTGCCCACCATTTAAGTTTACCGACTTTTTCTTTGGGCGGCAGAAAGCGCAAAAAATCAACCTGCTCACCGATTTGCGCCACGATGGAAAGCAATACCGCTGAAGCTGACCCAAATAATAACCAATCAAACTGAGTGCCAGTTGCCTGAGCACCTGAATAGTTAAGCCAGGTGTTGAGATCGGCATCTTCATGGGTAAACACATAGATAAGAGGGATCAGTTGCAGTAATAACCAAATCGGTTGTGACCACATTTGAAAGCGACCGATATTACTGATGCCTAGAATGACGATGGGAATAACGATGAAGGCACTGATCATATAAGCAATGCTCAATGGGATGCCAAATAACAACTCAATGGCCATTGACATGATAGACGCCTCTAAAGCGAAAAAGATAAACGTAAAAGAGGCATAAATGAGCGAGACGATGGTTGAACCTATATAGCCAAACCCGGCGCCTCGGCTCAGTAGATCAACATCAACACCGTATTTAGCGGCGTAATAACAGATTGGAATGCCAGAAAAAATCACCACTAATGCGACAGCAAAAATGGCCCACAAGGAATTGGTAACCCCATAATTTAAGGTAATGGTGCCCCCGAGTGCCTCCAACACCAAAAACGAGACAATACCAAGAGCAGTATTGGCTACCCAACTGGAAGACCACTTTCGAGCCCGTTTAGCAGTAAAGCGCAAGGCAAAGTCTTCGAGCAATTCATTGCCGACTAACTTGTTGTAGTGTCGGCGGGTGATTGGCACCTTAGCGGAACTTTTCATTCTCTTCCTTGAGAGTGGGATCGAACAAGGTCAAAACTACACATCCTGTGTAAACCAATAAGTATAGCGCGATAGATTGTCCTTACCTATGCGTAATTGTACGTAGATGAAGTGCATCAACTGCGAATAGGCATCATTGAAGACTTAATCAATACTGGTTTTGTTCATCGCGGTAGAAGTTCCCAGTCAAACGAGGCGGGAGGCCGTTCGACGGAATGCTTACACTCAACCATTAAACCCATACAAGGAAGAAGACCATGAAACGGAATTTTCTAGCGACTTCAATATTAGCTGCCTCATTACTGAGTCATTACGCCATGGCGGAAGATACGATTAAAGTGGGCGTGTTGCACTCTTTATCGGGCACCATGGCCATCAGTGAGACCACGTTAAAAGACACCATGCTGATGTTGATCGACGAACAGAATAAAAAGGGTGGATTGCTCGGAAAAAAATTGGAGGCGGTGGTGGTTGACCCCGCCTCAAACTGGCCATTATTTGCGGAAAAAGCGCGAGAATTAATATCAAAAGACAAAGTTGATGCCGTCTTTGGCTGTTGGACGTCAGTGTCTCGTAAGTCAGTATTACCAGTGTTTGAAGAGCTGGACAGTCTACTGTTCTACCCAGTTCAATATGAAGGGGAAGAATCGTCGAAAAATGTTTTCTATACCGGTGCAGCGCCAAACCAGCAAGCAATTCCAGCTGTTGATTACTTATTGGATCAAGGGGTTGAGCGATGGGTATTAGCCGGTACCGATTATGTGTACCCAAGAACGACCAACAAAATACTCGAATCCTATTTAAAAGAAAAAGGCGTTGATACCAGTGACATTATGGTCAATTACACACCGTTTGGGCATTCTGATTGGCAGTCTATCGTTTCTGATATTAAGAAGTTCGGCTCTGCTGGTAAGAAAACGGCCGTCGTATCCACCATTAATGGTGATGCGAATGTTCCTTTCTACAAAGAATTGGGTAATCAAGGCATCTCAGCTGATGAGATACCTGTGGTGGCGTTCTCAGTCGGTGAAGAGGAACTATCGGGTATGGATACGTCGGCACTTGAGGGCCACCTCGCTGCGTGGAACTACTTTATGAGCGCCGAGTCGGATCAAAACGATGAGTTTATCGAGAAATGGCACAAATTCATTAAAAGTGATGAACGCGTAACCAATGATCCGATGGAAGCGACGTATATTGGTTTCAATATGTGGGTAGAAGCAGTGAAAAAAGCGGGTACCACCAACCCTGACGTGGTTACAGATGCACTGATTGGAGTGACGGTGCCCAACCTGACTGGTGGTTATTCTGCCATGATGCCCAACCACCATATTACCAAACCGGTGTTAATTGGCGAAATCCAAGATGATGGCCAGTTTGAAACCGTTTGGCAAACCTCTGGTTTGGTCGCCGGCGATGCTTGGTCTGATTACCTGCCAGGTTCAAAAGACTTAATTGCTGACTGGCGTGAGCCTCTTTCCTGTGGCAATTACAACGTTAAAACGGGCAAGTGTTCGGGTCAAAACTTTTAATGGGTGAAGTAGGTACTTGATAAAAGCGCCTATTTTTATTTCCTGCTATTTATCTCAAGTGGAGTTTCGCGTTCACACGCTAGCACCACCGAAAGATGAAATCTGTTCTTTGGGTGAAGTAACCCGTTTCTTTGCCCAATCTAGATTTTCACATCAGAGGTTTGTTGAATGATTTTTACTCAACATAGGGCTTCACAGTTACATCGTCTGACGATAGCGATTTGCTTTGTTATAGCGGTGATATTTAGCTCGTGGAGTAGCGCGGTTTTTGCACAGTCAGAGCGTTTAAACGACGAGCTTAGTCGTTTGGCAACACGCGATTATCAGCAAATCAGTGTTGCTATCAGCCGGCTTAGTCAACAAGGCGACGAACAGGCATTAGTCATTCTGAACCTGCTGTTAAACGGCGATCTCTACCTAGACAAAAAAAAGCAAAACCTGGTTCAGTTAGTTGAAAAAAAAGGCAGCCAGTATGTCATTGCTCCGCTGTTTAGCGATGAGGCATCTCAATTTGTCTCTGTGAGCCGCCGTGCGGTCAAAAAAATAGGCATTAATAATAAGTTACGCGGTGAGATAAAAAAACACATCGCCATTCTCAGCCTTAACCAGCCCAACCCACAAGATCGAATAAAGGCGGTGACGACCTTGATGGGGGAGTTAGATGAACCAACCTATCAACGCTTGAAACAAGTAAGAGACGCCGAGGAGCACCCAGGTGTCCAGCAAGTTCTCGATACCGCATTGGCCATTTATCAACTCAAAACGTCAGCCGATGACAATGTTCAACTGTCTGCAATTGACACATTAGGGGCGAGCTACCAACCGGAGGCGAGAAATGGACTAAATCAATTTTTACTCACCGAGCCAGGTCAACCCTTAGTCGAAGCCACGGATCGTGCATTACACTTGATTGCCCAGCGTGAAAACATCGCTGATTTTGTTGAAACCCTGTTTTTTGGTCTCAGTCTGGGGTCGGTGTTAGTGTTGGCCGCAATTGGCCTTGCCATTACCTTTGGCGTCATGGGGGTGATTAATATGGCGCATGGCGAATTGATCATGCTCGGTGCGTATACCACTTACGTGATCCAGACATTAATGCCAAATCACATCGGTTGGTCCATTTTGGTTTCGATACCCTTGGCATTTATTGTCTCGGCAAGTGTCGGCGTGTTGATTGAGCGCAGCGTAATTCGCTTTTTGTACGGCCGCCCTTTAGAGACCTTATTGGCGACCTTCGGTATCAGTCTTATTTTACAACAGATGGTCAGGAGTATCTTCTCACCGTTGAATCGCAGTGTCTCAACGCCAGATTGGATGCAAGGGGTCATTGAGATAAACCCAATGCTGAGTTTGACGCTCAATCGAGTTTACATTATTGCCTTTTGTCTCTGTGTCTTTGCCCTGCTGTTTATGGTGCTCAGATATACTCGCCTGGGCATTGAAGTCCGTGCGGTATCTCAAAATCGCAGTATGGCTCGGGCCATGGGCGTTAAGTCAGAGCGAGTAGATGCAATGACGTTTGGGCTGGGTTCTGGGATTGCCGGTATTGCTGGGGTCGCTCTGAGTCAATTGACCAATGTCGGGCCGAACCTTGGTCAATCTTATATTATCGATTCTTTTATGGTCGTGGTCTTTGGCGGTGTTGGCAATTTATGGGGCACCTTGGTCGCCGGGATGTCGTTAGGGGTGGCCAATAAGATTTTAGAGCCCTGGGCGGGGGCCGTTCTGGCTAAAATCCTTGTGCTTGTCTTCATCATTCTGTTCATTCAAAAGAAACCCAGAGGACTCTTTCCTCAGAAGGGTCGTTCAGCGGAGGATTAACGATGGATATTCAATCAAGATTATTCGATCGCCCAACACAGTTATTTCTGATCGTTTTATTGGCTGTGTTAAGCCTGATCCCAATGTTGAATCTCTTTGTTGCAGAAGGTTCACTCTGGCATGTTTCAACCTATACAGTAACGCTACTCGGTAAGTATTTAACCTATGCTTTATTGGCCGTCGCAGTCGATTTGGTCTGGGGCTATTTAGGCATACTGAGTCTCGGACATGCGGCATTTTTTGCGCTAGGGGGGTATGCCATGGGCATGTACCTGATGCG
>JBFGYW010000081.1:0-13121 GCA_041587235.1 Vibrio sp. | reverse complement strand
TACGGGCTGAGCTTTGACTACCACCCCAATGCCAATGCCGGCCAGCGCATTACCAATTTAACCATTTACCAAAACGGCCAATGGCAAGCGGTAGAGCCACAGCGCACCTATACAGGCAGCTCAACGCTCTACACCATGAAAGGCAAAGAGGGCTATGATGCGATTTTAAAGGCCGACCATTGTCAGGCAAGTGAGTTGACTATGGCCGATTGTTTTATACAATTTTTGCAAACTATGCCTAACATCCTGCACGATAAAGACAACAATAGCGCGATGAATGCAGCCAGTGATACCCATGAGCGCGAGTGTGCCGATAACGCCCCGCAAAAGCCGTGAGTTTGCAAAAGACGCAACCAAACAGCAAAGCACGACATTGAACCATACCGACATTGAACCATACCAACATTGAGAAATAAAATGAGGTCGATAAACAACCATGTGGAATGGAAAATACAACTTAGTACTGCTTAGCAGCCTGTTCTTGTTACAAGCTTGCGCCAGCGTCGACTCTGGTCGCCAAAGTCGCGCCAACGACGAGCCGCCCGCAACAGGCCTCGAAGGCATGATGGCCAAGCTTTACAATGTGCCCTCGATTGCCCAAGACGGGGAGGGCAAAACACAATCCCTTACCATGTCCAAACTCTACTGTCAGCCCAATATGGGCTTTGAGCTCTATCAGGGCAAACAGGAGCACGACAACGCTCAAGTACAAGTGACGGTCACCTTGCCATTTAGTATCGCCAATCGCACCGAAGGGGCAGAAATTATTGATGGGGCGTCTTTGCACGTCTTCATTAATGGCGAAGAAAAGACCTTAAATGCCTTACCGGTTGATGAGAGTGATAAACAAGGCAAACGCTTAGTCCATCGCCGTTATTTGATGCCTTTGTCGATGGTGGATGAAATCGGCTATGCCAGCAGTTTTTACGCTCAACTGGATCTCAAAGACGACGAGCAAATCCAAGCTAACTGCGGCCCATTGAGCTTTCAACAAGCGAAAGAAAACTGGCATTACGATAAGCCGATCACCCCAAGCGTGGTCAATTTTGCCAACCGTTACGTGGCCAATGAAGGGTTCAAACAATTTTTAGCTATGGTCGATAACGCCAACTTTTAAGCCAGTAAAGCGTCACTATGGTGGCTCTAAAGCGCTAAAAGCGAAGATGAAAAGAACGATTGACCGGCCCGTTTATATAGCGAGCCGGTCTTTGTCTCGACGGTCAAGCGAGCAAGCTTTTACTTCCCCACGCTGGCTTTTTCAGCCGCGGCTCAGTGTTGCTCTGTTGAATGGGTAAGTGGAATGTCTTGCGTTTGCCATTGGACGTGTTCTTCTTGCTGCGGCTCAGGTTGCTCATCTTGTTGATTTGATTGTGCTAAAGTGGGCTGTTGCAAAAAGGCCAGCGATTGATAGGCGTTTTTTAGCCACACTTTCATACGTTGACGCTCAGCGATGTTCATCAAGCTACGGTCGTTGGCCACGGCCCAAAAACTGCTGTTGTTAAAGTCAATTTTTTGCGTCAGTTTGGTTTGCAACTTGGGCAAATCAATGATGATGGCTTGCTGGGCTAATGCGCGCTCAAAAGCTGAGGATTGTTCAAACTTAGTGAAGTTCTGACCGCGGCCATAGTTTTTGACCACCACAAACGACACCGGCTCTGCTTGGTATTTTTCTAAGATGCCCGCCAATAGTGACACAGAATCAAAACCATCGTCCATCACGTGCCACCAGTATACTTGATGACCGAGTTCGTCGAGTAAATCAAACACTTGAGTTTCTTCTATCCAGCGACCAATCGGATTGGCGGTTTGCGCGGCGAGATCAATAATCAAATCCTTGTCTGGGTTTTCTTCGACCACGGTAAGCAGGCCATCGAGGCTTTCTTCATCGCCAACGATAATCGGTGCGGCAAAATCGCGGTAAAAGCGTGAAAAAGTGCCATGAGAGGCATCGCAATCAAAGCCTAAAAAAGGGCGTTGCTGATCAATGTGAAATTGCGCTAACAAACGCGCGGTCATCGATTTGCCAACGCCGCCTTTTTCTCCGCCAATAAAGTGTACCTTTGCCATGTGAGTTCCTTTCTGAAAGTGATAGTGACTTATTGTTATTCAAGTGGTTTCACTATATCACGATTTGTTGAAGCTGAAATGACAAAATCTCGGCAAAAAGAAAAAATCCCCAAACAAAGCGGATCAAAAAAGGACCGACAATAAAAAAGCAGGGGCGAACCCTGCTTTTGCTAATTGATGTACTGTCAAGCGTATTAGTCGAACTTGTAGTTGACCTGCACAGCACTGATATAAGCGATCCCCTCTGAATTATAGTCATAGGTGAGGCCTGAACTACTGGTTTCTTCAAAGTCAATGTCTTGGCTCTTGATGACCGTCATACCGACATCCACTGACCATTGTGGGTTGTGAATGTAAGTAAAGCCGGCGCTGTACCAGTAACGGTCGCTATCGGGAATACTCAAGGTTGACTTGCCCGCTTGCTCGTCGTAGGCAAATCCGGCACGCAGAATCCAATTTGGGTTCAAGAAGTAGGTTGCGCCAATCGAGTAACGGTTGTTGTCTTCATAAGACTCATCTTTGTTAAAACACGTACCGGCTCCGAAAGTACAGTTATCAGAAGATGCGGTTAAATCAGTAAAATCACTCCACTCAGTCCATTGCCAGCCGTAATGGACTGCCCAAGACTCATTCAAACGGTGGTAAGCAGACAACTCAAAAATGGCCGGTAGCGGAACATCAAGTTCGGCTTCGGTGTCGACACCGTATAAACTGTTACTGTAGTCACCATCGAACTCAAGATCGACTTTTGAGCGGTAAGTGGCAGCAAAGCGGTTGTGCTCATTGTATTCGTACATCGCGCCGACATTCCAGCCATACCCCCAGGTTGTGCCTTCCATATTGACCAAATTGTCAGAAGAAGAGGCGGTTATAGCAGGGCTTAGCGTCAGGTCGCCATAGGTTCGGTTTAGTTCAGCTATCGCATATACTAGGTTTAGACCTGCGCCGACACTCCATTGCTCATCGATGCGATAGGCCAGGCTCGGGTTGAGGTTGACACTCACCAAAGAAGTGTCACCGGCGTTCGTCCCCGCGGTGGTATTATCTGAGTAATCGGTGGCAACGCCGTAATACGTAAATAGGCCAATCCCCCAAGCCCATTGCTCGTTGATCGGTGAAAGGTAATAGGCAGCCGGAACAAATTGTGAGGGTGCCACGTCTTTCGATTCTTGACCGTTGGTTTCATTGGTGACGTCAATTTCAGGATCGATGTAAGACAGAGCGCCAGAAAACTCGGCGCTGTCAAACAAGGTCATCGCCGCTGGGTTACGGGCAATCACAGAGGCGTTATCGGCCACTGCGCCTTCACCAGAAAAGGCACGTCCAAGGCCCGATGCCGAGTGTTCGTTCACTTGAAACCCGGCCGCAAAGGCTTGAGTGGCAAGCAAAACACTGCTCGCTACCAATGTTTTTTGTAGCTTCTTCATTCTTAATCCCTCCTAGGGCGTTGGTCCAAGTGTCTCGGATGAGCATTGAACTTAGTTTTTCTTATTTGTATCTGAAATGTTGTATAAATGTTAATAAGTGGTCTGATGTGTTGTCAAAAAAAGACCAAAAAAACATCACAAAATTGTTATAGACGTCAAAGTGTTGGTGAAAATGACCGCGATTGACGTGCTGATTGAGTCTGTATCACGGCCAAGACGACGCCACTTTATATATTGTTTGGTTTTTAAAAAATTTATTTTAATCAGAATTATGTATAAAGCTGGCGGATAATACCTGAACGGCTCGTAAAGTGTAGAGCAATAGAAACAGGTCGGAGCAGTGTTGTTACGTATTAACTTGGTGCTAAATATCGGAATATCATGTATTTATGCGATTAACTTAGCTAAAATAGACTTGCTATCTTGAGAGCGAGTTCACAGTGCGCGGTGCCAATTTTCGACGCCAATCACAGTGCTTGAGGTTGGCTTTGGCTAACTAACAGAATGAATTTACGACAAAAATGTCCCTGTTGTTGAGCACACATTCCCCACAGTGAGAAATTGAGAGCGGTTATGAGCCAAATTATCTGGAAACGCGCCATTGACTTAACGCGTTTAAATCAAAGTTCTGAACGAACCCTGATCGCCCACCTAGGGATTGAATATTGCGAGATTGGCGATGATTACCTCAAAGCCCGTATGCCGGTCGCCGCCATTACCCATCAGCCGCTCGGTATGTTGCACGGCGGCGCGTCGGTGGTCTTGGCTGAAACCTTAGGCTCGGTGGCGGCGAACTACGCGGTGGCTGAAGGCTATTATTGTGTGGGTTTAGAGGTGAACGCCAATCACCTTAGAGCCAAGCGCAGTGGCGAGGTAATTGGCACGGCAACGCCTGTTCACCTAGGCCAGAGTACTCAAGTGTGGCAGATCGAGATTTGTGATGAGCGCGGGCGCAAGATTTGTCTGAGCCGGCTCACTATGGCCGTGCTCAAACAAAAACGGCCTTTTAAAAGGGGACAAGATGACCTATGAACAACCGTGGGGAAAAGTGATCATTACCGCTCGTGAAGTGGTGGTGAAATTAACTCAGCCCGCGACAACGCTACAAGCGCGTCATGATGCGATCAAACTGTTTGGCCGCTCGCCGACGGTGATGGTGGCCAATGATATGGAGTGTCAGTGGCATATTCAGCTCACCGATGATCAACTGGTCGGTCAATTGGCCAAAGCCTTGTCGATTGCGATCGATTAAATTGCAAAAAAGAGGAAAGAAACGCACAATAGAGCCCATGATAACCAATTAACGTCTTCCTCTTTTATGTCCAGTCGTCGTTTAAAAGCGCAATTTGATCGCCTATTTGATCATTTTCAAGGCCAAGATGGTGATACTCAGTTAGACGTGATCACCGAATTGCTGTGTTGTACCCGTCGCAACGCCAGAATGGTGCTCAACAAGCTCGAAGACGCCGGTTGGATTGAATGGCAACCGGAAAGCGGACGCGGTAAATTATCGACGTTGCGCTTTAAGTACCACCGCGATGACATTGCCAGCGATAGGGCCAAACACTGGCTCGATGAAGGTAAGATCGACAAAGCGCTTGACAGCTTAGAACACGACATGGCTAAGCTCAACCAAGTGCTGCAGCAGTATTTGGGCGTACAACACAAGGGCGGCAAGCAAACGCTTCGTTTGCCTTATTATCGCCCATTGCCAACGTTGAATCCCACCCAGCCATTTCGCCGCTCAGAAGTTCACATCATGTCGCAAATCTTTAGCGGTCTGACTAAGCTTGATCACAATGAACAAGTGGTCGGGGATGTCGCACACCATTGGCAGCAATGCTCTGCAACGCATTGGCGCTTTTACTTGCGGCCGAATATCCACTTTCACAACGGCTTAGCTTTGAGTGAAGAGATTGTCAAAGGCAGCTTGCTACGCACTCGAGACTTTCGCTTATTCTCCCATATCGAGCGCGTTGACATTGTGGCGGACAATACGATAGATATTTACTTGTCGCACCCCGATCATCACTTGCCGCGTTTGCTGACCGAAGTGGTGGCCAAGTTGCAATTGCCGCTCTCTTTACAAAGTGACGATTACGCCCAAAAGCCGATTGGCACAGGGCCGTTTCAAGTGGCACAAAATCATCCGAACAAGTTAACGCTCACGGCTTTTGACGATTACTTTGGCTTTCGTCCTTTGCTTGACCAGGTCGAAGTGTGGGTGGTCGATGACAGCTATTCGACCATTGTCTACCCAAGCCTCAGTACGCTTAATATTGCGCCTCGCACAGGCCATGACGAGGTGGCGCTCGACCCCGGCAGTTTATTATTAATGCTCAATCGACGCAGCGGCATCGCCACTCGGCCGGATGTGGCCGATTATTTAAGTGCCCAGTTAAACGGTTTGCAGTTGATGCGCGATTTACCGCAACACAAGGTCAATGAACTGGGCTTGGTGCCGGCCTATGGGATTAAACCCGGTTGGATGGACCACCGCGCCGATCAACGGCTCAAGCGGCCGGCAAACCTAGACTTACTCACCCTTGCCTATCAAGCCAAACACCCGGTACTGACGTTACTGGCTGAGCTCATCAACCAAAAACTCGCCCAGCAAGGCATTGAGGTTGAATTGGTGGCGTATGATCAAACGCTGGAGCAAGACGTGGACGTTTGCCTTAAAGCAATGGGACTGGCCACGCACCGACAAGATGCACTGGCCGCTTGGCTATTGGATTACAGCCAATTAGACCGCTTTGCAAATGAAGCCGACTTTGCCGCTTGGCAAGCGCAGATCCGCACTTGGCAAGCCGAGCCAGACCACACTTTTCCTGGCCGAGCTATCGGTAAAGGGCTGATAGAATCACAACATGTGGTGCCGTTATTTCATTGCTGGCTGGGGATTAATCAAGATCACTGCGGCGCGCTGCAAAACACCAAATGCAATGCCCTGGGTTGGTTTGATTTTTCGTCGGTATGGGTGAATCCAACCCACGCTTAATGACTGGTCTTGTGGAAAAAGAACAGGGTGAGTTGTGAACGTTTGACTGACTATATTACCAATCAAGATCAATCTCTTCGCACTGGGTCACGGCATCGGCTTGGCAAATCGTTCTATACTATAATATACCGAATACCATACCCAAACAAAAACGCCTAAATCAAACAAAATCGCCCTAATTAAGGCAGTGAGGTAATAAGCGATGACCAAAAAATACTGTGTTGTCATGACCACCACCAGTCGCGAAAGTAATGCAGAAGCCATTATCCGGTATTTATTGGACAATCAACTGGCCGCGTGTGTGCAAACCCAAACCATACAAAGTCACTATCTGTGGGAGCAAGAGATCTGCCACGACAATGAGATACTCATCAGCATTAAAACCCGTCTCTCTTTGTACCCGCAAGTCGAGCAAGCGATTGTCGACATGCATGAATATCAAGTACCGCAAATCATCCAATTGCCGATCTGTGACGGATTTTCACCCTATCTTGCTTGGATTCGCGAATCGACCGCGGGTTTGCAAGATCAATAATCCCAGTGCGCAAAGCGCGCCTAGGGTATCGCACAGCATGTCTTTTTGCGCATCCCAAACGTCGCCTTGTGAGCCCAAAAACGCAATGCCTTGCGATCCGCCGACGTGTACCGCATACCACCACTCAATAATTTCATAGCTGGCGGCAATCGACATAATGGCAAACAAGGCGTAACTGGTGGCGATGGGCAGGGAAAGCTTTTTATGGCGCAGTAAAATCTCTGCGATTGGGTAGGCGTAAAGGCCAATCGAAAAGTGCGCCACGCGATCAAACTGGTTGCGCTCAGAGCCAATCAGGTGATTGAACCAGTCAAAGGGGACCTCAGCAAAGCTGTATTTGGCGCCAATCGTGTGTAGCGTGAACCAAATAAACATCAACCCATAAGCGGTAACCGACAGAGGAAAGCGGGATTTGGTCAGCCAAATGAGCGCCAATATCAAGGTGGCCGGCAAAATTTCCGCCAGCCAAACCCCGTAGTCGTTGGCAGTGGCGGCGACAAAGGCATAGAGCAACCCGTAGAGTAGGGTGAACAGTGTTAAGCAAGTAGATGATTTCATAACCCAACCTCAGTAAAAGTGCTTGTAAAAACATCTTGTCACAGAATTGTACGCTGTTCAATTACGCGCTTAGTTCGGATTGAGTCAAATTTGTAACGGAAACGTTTGGCATCGCGCGCAGGATTACCTATCATTAACCTCATCAATAAAATGAGAAAGGCCTTCCATGAAACTCGAAACCGTCGATTTTGCCGCCGATAATGCGGCAGAGCAATTTGTTACTTCCTTGCACAATACCGGATTCGGCGTGTTAAAAAATCACCCGATTTCTCACCAATTGGTTGAGACTATTTATCAGCAATGGCAAGCCTTTTTCCTGTCTGAGCAAAAGCACGATTTTTTGTTCAACAGTGATACGCAAGACGGGTATTTTCCACCGACAGTATCGGAAAAAGCCAAAGGGCAAACCGTAAAAGACATTAAAGAGTACTTTCACGTTTACCCATGGGGCCAAATCCCAGAGGCGCTGCGCGAAAATATTTTGACCTATTACCGACAAGCCAATGAGTTCGCTCAAACCTTATTGTCTTGGGTCGAAGCCCATTCTCCCGAAGACGTGAAAGCGCGCTACTCGATCCCCTTGTCTAACATGGTGGCGGAAAGTGAAAAAACCTTGTTGCGGATACTCCATTACCCGCCGATGACCGGTGATGAAGAGCCAGGAGCCATTCGCGCTGCCGCGCACGAAGACATCAACTTGCTGACCATTTTGCCAGCATCAAACGAGCCGGGTTTACAAGTATTGGCTAAAGATGGCCAATGGCTTGATGTACCTTGCGACTTTGGTAACCTCATCATCAATATTGGCGATATGTTGCAAGAAGCCTCTGGCGGTTATTTCCCGTCGACCACTCACCGAGTGATCAACCCAAGCGGTGAGCGCGTTAGCCATTCGCGTATTTCACTGCCGTTGTTCTTACACCCAAGCCCAGAGGTGGTTTTGTCAGACCGCTATACCGCGCACAGCTATTTGATGGAGCGCTTAAAAGAGCTCGGTGTTATTTGATCCCGTGAATCGGTCAGCAAATTTTCTGCGCACTTAAATTTGCTGCGCGCTTGTTGGTACTTGAGTGAAGCGGCTGACTGCATTTGGTCACCGACTGAGTGCCACTGTTAAAGGATAAATGCGATTGGTAAAGAATAAATGCGATTGGGTTAAGATCACATTTATTCTTTTTTTTGCCTTTTTTAATCGACAATCCCAGCCAAGTGGCGTTGAATATCCTTTCAATTTGATTGGATATTGCCGATGGTTATGCCTATTGATCCCGCCATACCAAGCCACGTTTCTGTTTCTTGCGCTGATGACTTTGACAACCCATTACTTTGGCCGTTATTGGAAGTGTTAAAAAAGTCCCCCGAGGGTTGGAAAGTGCATACGTTATCCGCTCATCTTTCAGCCCAGCAGATGATGCCGGTGCTTGATGAGTCTGATTACAAGGATTTGTTTAAGCGTAACTTTTTGATCATGAATGCCTTGTATCAACTACAAGACATTTTGTGGCCTGAGCACTGGTTACAAGTCGACGCGATGGACATTGTCTTATTGAACGACATTCCGGCGCACTGTGCCCCTAAAACCGAAGACCCGCTCAGACACTATTATCTCGATTGGCAAAACTACCAAGCAGAAGAAGGCGAGATCCGCCGTTTGCTCGATCAGTTTTGGAATCGCTATCAGGGGTATTTAGGCAATGGACCACAACACGACCTCAATACCGCTCAGGCATTGGCGTTATTTGAGTTACCCGCAGAGGCGAGCGCAGCAGAAATCCGCAAGCAGTGGCGACGTTTGGCAATGCGTTGGCATCCGGATAGACCAAATGGTGACAGTGAACGCTTTCGAAAACTGTGTGATGCCTGGCAGGTGTTGAGAGCAGGGTGCTGACGACCTCAATCAATGGCCAGACGCGAACTCAGCGCCTGGCCATCAAGAGTAACTCACCGATTGGGCAGGTTTTAACGCGCTTTAAATTGACTGTCGCGACAGCGGTTTAGCGCGGCCATCACATCACAGGTACGCGGTTTGGCTAAATCGCCGTGCGGCGGCAAGCTCTGGTACCAATCTTGGTTTAGCAAGGCATCAACCTCTTGGGCGGGGTGATCGAGCCAACGCTGCTGCTGAGCGAGTTGGAACAGACACCAGGCAATGGCATTGATCTCTGCGCCGCTGTCGATCTGCTCTAAAGCCGCCAAGTTGACCATGGTTTGGCCCAAACGCAGTTGGTTATGGCCTTTATTGCCGACGCGAAACTTACCTTCTTGTAAAATCTTCATTAAGGCTTGGCTATTGAGGCTTCTAGGTGACGGTGTCACAAACTGGCCGTTGGTTTCACTTTGTCGTTTGCTAGGGTAGTCCTTGATGATGTTCTTCGCGGTTGCGGTGACATCTAATGCTTGGTACTCGTGCATCTGAATCACACAATCTGCGACATCCAAATAATCGCCAGAGCCTCCCATCACAATCAAACTAGAGACGTTGCAGTGCTGATACAGGTCGCGGACGCGGTCGACAAACGGCGTGATCGGCTCTGCATCGCGGTGAATCAGTGCCTGCATACGCTCATCGCGGATCATAAAGTTGGTGGCAGAGGTATCTTCGTCAAGCAAAATGGCTTGGCAACCACTTTCGATGGCTTCTTGTAACGCCGCCGCTTGCGAGGTTGAGCCCGATGCGTCCTGACTGCTAAAGCAATCGGTTGTGATTCCGTGTGGCAAGGATTTAATGTAGTTCGACAAATTCAACTGATGGATCGCTCGGCCATCTTCGGCGCGAATTTTCATCGCTGACGCATCCATGACCACGTATTCACGGCCATCTCCTGGGACGTGGTCATAAATACTCTTTTGCAAGGCGGACAACAAGGTGGTTTTACCGTGAAAGCCGCCGCCGACAAACAAGGTGACGCCTTCGGGAATGCCCATTCCGGTCATCGGGCCGTGATGCGGGGTGTCTAGGGTAATGCTCAGCGATTCTGGGCTTTGAAAAGCCACCGCGTTTTTCATCGGCAATTCGCTATCACCGGCGAGGCGTGGCAAAACACTGCCATTGGCGACAAAGGCGACCAAATTGTTTTGTTTGAGCTGTGAGCGCAAGGCGAGTTGATTTTCGACCGTTTGACAGTGCAAGTGAAGCGCATCGAGATCGAGTTCTAATTTTGCGGTGGCTTTGCGAATCCACTTCGGCAAGTGATGGGTTAGGAGATTGATGGCTTTTTTACCCAGGACAGTTCGCCCTTCGGCCGGCAGTGAAACGCGAAAACGCAATTCGATACCCGCGTCGGTAAAAAGAACGGCGGTGCTGTCTAAAATGGTTTGGCCACTGATGGCGACATCGACATTGGGTTCGTGCTTAATTTGTTCGGCAAAACGGCGAGCGATAAAATCCCGAGCGCCGCGTTGATAAGCTGGTGATTGGTTGGGTAGGTCACTCAGTCCGGTTAATGCCCATGGCCGAATGGCGCGCAAACGGGAAGACGCTGCATAGGGATCAGATTGAACGGTATCAATCAAGAGGTCAAAGTCGCTGAATTGATAGCGCCCTTTGATTTGTTGATAAGCGCGATAAGTCTGGCGTTCGATTTTTTTGAGTTGAGCGATCAGTTGATCCATAACAAGGGTCCGAAGTAATAAAAACCGGGCGATTATAGAAACTCGCTCGCGTTGAGTAAAGCGCTCTGCCGTTGTGAAGGCGCTTTTACTGGTTTAATGCAAGTCAGCATTTTGTAGTTGATGGGTTTTGGGCCGCAAAGAGCACGCTTCGAGTATTAGTCAGAGCGTGGTGAGGATGGCTGCTGATGAGACTGCAGCGCTTGGCTAAACGCTTTGGCCGGCATCGGTTGACTGTGTATGAAGCCCTGAGCAATGTCGTAGCCCAAGGTGTGTAAATATTCTGCTTGGCCCTGGCTTTCTATCCCTTCGATGATGATCTGTAACTTCATTTGTTTGGCGACGCCAATGATGGATTTGACGATCGCTTTGTCGTGACGTGAATGCTCAATATTGACGATAAACGATTTGTCGATTTTTATTGCTTGAAAGGGGTAGCGTTTTAAATAGCTAAAAGAGGCAAAGCCGGTGCCAAAATCATCCACTGCTAACGCCAGCCCTAAGTTGTGCAGCGCTTTGATGTTGGCTTCGGTGGTGGCATCTTGTGTTAATACCGAAGATTCAGTCACTTCGATTTGAATGTATTTGGCCGGCAGTTGGTAGCTGTTTAACCAATGGGCAACTTGCTGGCTAAAATCGGGATGGCGCAATTGCAACGCTGAGACATTGACCGCAATGGAAAAAGTATCGATGCAGGCAGACCAAGCTTTGGCGGTTTCGATAGCACTTCGCAAGGCAAAAGCGCCAACTTGGTAAATAAGCCCGTTGTGTTCAGCCATGGTGATCAAGGCTTCATCGGAGATAATGCCTAAAATTGGGTGCTTCCAACGCAGTAGGGCTTCTGCGCCAATCCAAGTCCCCGTTTTGGCACAGACTTTCGCTTGATAATACAACATCAAATCATCGTTTCTTACCGCCTGTAATAAAAAACTTTCCAATTGATTGTGCTGTTTGAGCGACTCGGTGTGCTCTGGGTGATAAAACTGATGACGGTAGCCGCTGTCTTTACACAATAACATGGCTTGATTGGCTTTGAGCAGTAAGGCTTTGGGGTAGTCGTCGCCAATTTGCTGGGCAATGCCAATAAAGGTATTAAATTGGATATCAAAATCTGAAAAGTGAAAACCGTGATAGGTGGTTTGCTGAATTTTACGGCACAAGGCTTCAATATTGTCGTGTGAGTGTTTATCGAGAATTACTAAGGTGAGTTCACTGGTGGCGGTGCGAGCAATCAAGCTGTGATAAGGGACTAAACTTTGAATGCGTTGATTAAACAGCACAATGGCGGCGTCTAAAGCATCGACGCCGAATTTACTTTGCAAACTGGCGGCATTGGCAATACCAATCGACAAAATGCTCAGGTAGGAATGTTGGCTGCTTATTTTAGATAATGCGTTGAGTAAGCCACTGCGATTGAGTAATTGAGTGGCGTTGTCGTGATATTGATAAAAGTCGGGACGGTGAGCCGGTTTAAGAGTGGATGGTGACTTGACAGGTCCCCCTGACTGGGTCGTTTCAGTTTGGGGGAGAACGTCGGATTGTTCGGTTTGGATAATATTACGGCGCGACAATAACTTGAGTTCCATTTGCAAGGTTCGAACCACTTGCTCTACCAGTTTTATCTCACTCGACGTGAAGTGATGCGGCTGTGAAAACAACAACACTAGGCTGCCAAATACCTGCCCATCTGGCCACAGCAATGGATAGCCGAGTACACCTTGGATTTGATTGCGTGCTTGGTAAAGATGTTGGTATTCCTGACTGCTTGAGAAGTCTTCGATTTTTAAACGCGTTTGATGCTCAACAATGTTTTGACAGAGCAAAGTGAAACAGAAGGCTTGTTGAACCTTGGTTGGTGAGCACTTGACTCGAAGGCAACTCAGGCTCGCGGCGTGTTCGCTTACTGGGTTAATCACCACACTGT
>JBFGYW010000080.1:0-13146 GCA_041587235.1 Vibrio sp. | reverse complement strand
GTATGCCAAATGCAAAAGTATCCAACTGGAGTTTGCAGGCAATGACTTGATTTTGGAAAAGGGTCTGCTCAGCAAAGATCGCACTGAGCTCAACATTGACGGGATCCGTACCGTGAATGTCTACCAATCTTTCTTTAACCGCGTGTTTGGCGTTGGAAAAATTGCTATTTATACCGCTGGGGACGAGCCTGAGATTGAGGTGGAAGGTCTGCCAAGGCCTCATGAATTACGCGATTTAATCAAATCCCACCAAGCGGATTAATCCCTATCTGGTTTTGTAGCGAGTTACATCGTCTTTACCTGTGGGTTAACAACTCGAGCAATGTGTGAATAACTTTGGTTGTGATCCATAGCGACGCTATCGAGTTTTTTATTCCGCTCGGGTGAGCCGATATTGAGCCAGATTGGGATAACGAAAGATAAAACGATTGGAGTGATTATGCCCTCGCCAAGCGATGCGAAAGATAAAAAACAGGCACGCCGTATTGCGCTCACCTTATTGGTGTTAATCGCCGTATTGGCGCTGTGCTTGTACTTGGTGTTACCGAGTTTAGTTGAGTTTAATCAGTTGTATTTTGCCAGCGGGTTGGGGATCAAAGGCGCCGTTATCCCGGCTTTTATCACCACTTTAGTCGTCTTTATTTTGTTTGCTTTGGTGGCTGGCGATGGTTTACTCGGCGAGCTGCAATACTTGTTATCGGGTTTTTTGGCTTTTTTTATCCCGATTTGGCTGCTCATTGCTTGGGTATTTTAGCACGCCGCTAACTCCTCTTTGCCTTGGCGTTTACTGTCTTGCCAAGGCATCACCATACCGGCTTAGGCCAATTTCACTGCAATGCCTTTTTGTTCTAGCTCAGCTTGCACCGATGACGGAAAGTCTCGATCGGTCAATACTGCATCAAAAACGTCGATATCCAGAGCGTGAAAGGTGGCTATCTTGCCAAACTTTGACGTGTCGGAAACCAAGTAGACTTGTTGACTTGCCTGGGCGATGGCTTTTTTGACGATCACCTTAGGTTCACTTGGGGTTGAGATACCGCTCAAGCTCCACGATGAAGTGGACACAAACGCCACATCAATATTCATCTGACTGAGAAAGTGAGCCACTTTACTGCCGACACTCGATTGGTTTGCTTTGTCTATTCTGCCCCCGGTGTGATAAATCTCACTCTGAGTATTGGCGGTCAAATAAGCCGCGATGACAAAATCATTAGTGATAAACACCAAGTCATCTCGATGCGCTAATTGATGGGCGATTTCGAGTGTTGTGGTACCGGCATCGAGATACACCGAGGCGTTAGGATGAACATACTGCGTCGCTAACTGACCAATGGACGCTTTTTGTTTCGCATGCTGGGTGACTTTTGTGTCATGAGAAGGTTCATAGCTCAATACTGTCGTCAACTGAACTCCGCCAGACACAGACATCACTTGGCCTTTTTGTTCGAGCTTGGCGATGTCGCGGCGGATGGTCATATGAGAGACCTGTAAGTGTTCCACTAACTCATTAATGCTGATCACATCTTGGCGTGATAACAGGGCAAGGATCATTTTGTGGCGTTCAGCTGGGATCATACATCTTCATTCCTTAACTAACATATTGATATCCTAGCACCTAAAACAACATGTGTGAAGTTATGTTAATAAATGTTGTCTTTGAGCTGGGTTTGAGCGTTTTTCATCATATAGTCAGCTTATCAAGACGTCCATTTGTGATTTATTGGTAAATTTACTTTTGTTTTGTGAATATTTGATAAAAATGTGATCGAAAACACGGTAAAGCAACATTTTTAACATATAATCACATCATAAAACATTTATTAACAAAGTTCGTCATGTTAATGAATCAACACAATGCAGCTAAGCGAGAAGTAAGTATGGAAAAGCAAACAGTACAATCAATTGCCGTTGTTGGGCTTGGGTCGATGGGAATGGGCGCGGCGCAATCTTGTATTCGAGCGGGTTTGGATGTCTACGGTGTCGACCTGAACCCTCAAGCGCTCGAGGCTCTAGGTAATGCAGGTGCAAAAGGGGTATCTCAAGATGCCAAAGCGTTTGCTGATCAAATCGATGCCCTCATGTTATTGGTGATAAATGCCAAGCAAGTCAACAGTGTATTGTTTGATTCTGGTTTAGCGGCTTCCTTAAAGCCTCAAACTATCATCATGGTTTCTGCCACGATTTCGGCTCAAGATGCCAAGGAAATAGAAGAAAAGCTTAAACAATACGACTTGATCATGCTTGATGCTCCAGTCTCTGGTGGCGCAATCAAAGCACAAGCGGGTGATATGACCATCATGGCATCAGGCTCTAAATTGGCCTTTGAAAGAATGGCACCTGTACTCGATGCGACAGCCGGAAAAGTCTACAACATTGGCGAACAAATTGGACTTGGTGCAACGGTCAAGGTCATTCATCAGCTGTTAGCAGGTGTCCACATTGCAGTCGGTGCAGAAGCCATGGCGTTGGCGGCTAAAGCAGACATTCCGTTAGATTTGATGTACGACGTGGTGACCAACGCCGCGGGTAACTCTTGGATGTTTGAAAATCGCATGAAGCACGTGGTTGATGGAGATTACACGCCGACATCGATGGTGGATATTTTTGTTAAAGACCTCAACTTAGTGGCGGATACGGCGCAAGATTTACAGTTTCCGCTGCCGTTAGCTAGCACAGCGTTGAACATGTTTAAAGCCGCCAGTAATGCCGGATTTGGCAAAGAAGACGACAGCGCAGTGATTAAGATTTTCGATGGTATCGACTTGCCAGGCGTGGAGAAAAAACAATGAAACTCGGTGTAATTGCAGATGATTTTACCGGCGCGACTGATATTGCCAGTTTTCTAGTCGAAAACGCAATGCGCACGGTACAAGTGAATGGCGTCCCAGACGAGGCATTGGATATCGAAGCGGATGCGATTGTGGTCAGTTTAAAAAGTCGCTCTTGTGCCGCTGGTGAGGCCATCAATGACTCGTTAAATGCCTTAACTTGGTTAAAAGCTCAAGAGTGTCAACAATTCTACTTTAAATATTGCTCAACGTTTGACAGTACCGAGCAAGGTAATATCGGCCCTGTGACTGATGCGCTTATGGCCGAGCTGGGACAGTCTTTTACTGTCGTGTGTCCTGCTTTACCGGTCAACGGTCGTACGGTTTACAAGGGCAATTTGTTTGTTTTCGACCAGGCGTTACACGAATCGGGGATGCGCCATCACCCAGTGACGCCGATGCGTGACTCAAATGTATTGCGCTTGATGGAAAAGCAATCGCAAGGAAAAAGCGGTTTAGTGAACCATCAAGTGATTGAGCAAGGTGTCGAAGCGGTGCAATCTCAGTTGGCGCAGCTTCAGTCACAAGGCGTGAATTATGCGGTGCTCGATACCACCACCATGGAGCAACTTGAGATCTTGGGCCGCGCTGTGCAATCGATGACCTTGGTAACTGGCGGCTCTGGATTAGCAGCTGGCTTGGCTAAGGTATGGGGCTGTCAAAAGGCTCAAGCGCAACCGGCGGTATCATCCGGTCAGCCCAGTCAGCAGCCCGCTGTGATTTTGTCCGGTTCGTGTTCTGAAATGACCAATCGCCAGGTGGCTTACTATCAGTCATTGGCCCCACATTTCGCCCTTGAGGTGACTCAGTGTTTCGACAACCCCGATTATGCTCAACAAGTGGCATCTTGGGTGCTCGAGCACCAAACCGGTCAGTATGCGCCAATGGTTTACGCAACGGCGGATCCGAAAACCCTAGAACGAATTCAACAGCAATATGGCGCTCAAGCCTCTAGCGATGCGGTCGAAGGGTTCTTTAGTTTGTTGGCCCATCTTCTCAAAGAGCAGGGCATCGTCAACTTTATTGTTGCCGGCGGTGAAACCTCGGGGACCGTGACACAAAGCCTTAAAGTCAGTGGTTTTCACATTGGCCCTCAAATCGCGCCTGGTGTGCCTTGGGTAAAAGCCGTCGATGGCAGTTTATCTTTGGCGCTTAAGTCGGGCAACTTTGGTGATGAGCACTTCTTTAAAACAGCACAGGATCTTTATCATGACTGAACAACAACTCCGTGAACAAATGGTCACTTTAGCGCGTTCTATGTTCGAGCGTGGCTATGCAACAGGTGGTGCTGGTAATTTATCGCTCAAACTGCCCAACGGCCATATTTTAACGACCCCGACGGGCTCTTGCTTTGGCCGTTTAGTCGCGCAAGATTTGTCGGTGGTTGACCTTGACGGTAATCATTTATCGGGGAAAAAACCCTCGAAGGAAGCGGGCTTTCACTTAGCGATTTATCGTCACAATGCGCAGTGCAATGCGATTGTTCATTTGCACTCTACCTATTTAACTGCGCTGTCGTGCTTACAAGGGATTGATGTTGACAACGCCATTCGACCTTTTACGCCTTACTTTGTGATGCGCATAGGCAAGCTTCCGGTCATTCCTTACATTCGACCGGGGTCGCCGCAAATTGCCGATGAACTGGCCAAGCGAGCTGCCGATTATCGCGCTTTTCTACTCGCCAATCACGGCCCTGTGATCACAGGTTCGGACTTTGAGGATGCCGTCGATAACGCCGAAGAGCTAGAAGAAACGGCAAAACTGATGTTTTTGTTAAAAGATCAGCCGATCCGTTATCTTACCGACGATGAGATTGACGATCTGAAATCAAGGGGGAAATGATGACCAAACTGGCTGCAAACTTAACCATGCTGTTCAACGAAGTGCCTTTTTTAGAGCGCTTTAAACAAGCCAAATTAGCTGGGTTTCAAGCGGTTGAATTTTTGTTTCCCTATGATTATGAGCCCAAGGTATTAGCTCAATTGGTCCAAGAACTCGACTTGAGTGTGGCGCTTTTCAATTTACCTCCGGGCGACTGGGACGCTGGAGAAAAAGGCATTGCAGTGTTACCTGGCAGAGAGCAAGAATTTCGCGACAGCGTCGATACGGCCCTGCTATATGCACAAGCCTTAGGTTGTCGAAAGGTACATGCTATGTCTGGCCTTATTGATTCAAACTACAGTTTGCAGGCGCATCTCGATACCTTTATTGACAATTTGCGTTATGCCGCAGATACACTCGGCCCTCATGGTATTGAGGTCATGATTGAGCCATTAAACCATTATGACGCACCGAATTATTTTATTGCCCATCAAAGACAAGCGGTGGAATACATTCAAAAAGTACAGCGCAGTAACGTCAAACTGCAACTCGACTTATACCACGCACAAATTATGGATGGCGACTTGGTTCGCTTGATTAATGAAGTGTCACCTTGGATAGGCCATGTACAAATTGCTTCTGTACCTGACCGTCACGAACCTTTTGATGGAGAGCTCAATTACCCTTACTTATTCAATGCCCTACAACAAGCACAATACCTAGATTGGATCGGCTGTGAATACAAGCCCAAAAACTCAACCCATGAGGGATTAGGCTGGGCAACGCCTTACCTGTAAACGCAGGTTTATGATTCGACTGACAATAACGATGACTGTAACCCCAGGTTACAGCAGACAATGAAACAAAACTGATTAAAAGGACAGAACAATGGACGCAGCTTTAATTGGTATTATCCTTGGTATCGTGGCCATGATGGTCATGATCATCAAAACGCGTATACCGGTGGCACTCTCAATGGTGATCGCCAGTATCATTATGGGCCTGTTTGCCGGCATGGCCCCAACCGACCTTATCAACGCAATCAAAGCGGGCTTTGGTGGGGTTTTAGGCGGTATCGGCCTTATTATTGCTTTTGGCGTGATCATGGGCGCGTGTTTTGAACGCTCTGGCGCGGCAGTGAGAATGGCAAAAACCTTTGTCAAATTGTGCGGTAAAGGCCGCGAAGACATTGCGCTTGGCTTTACCGGCGTACTCGTGGCTATCCCGGTGTTTTGTGATTCTGCGTACATCATTTTACATTCACTCGTTCGCGCAATTTCACGCAATACCGGCAAATCTGCCGTCGGCCTTGGGGTGACCTTGGCTCTGGGCCTATTGATCACACACGCTATGGTGCCGCCAACGCCAGGTCCGGTGGCAGTTGCAGGGATTTTGAATGTCGATCTAGGGGTTTACATGCTGTGGGGACTGATTGTGTCTGTGCCTATGATGTTGTTGTCTCTGATTTACATCCGCAAAGTGGGCAAAGAGTACTACCGAGTTCCCAACGGCGACACTTGGATCACTCGAGAAGCGGATTGGGCAAACCTCGAAGTCGTCCAAGAAGCGGACGATCGTGAACTGCCGAGCAACTTCTTATCATTCGGTCCGATTTTAGTTCCTATTGCGTTGATCTTAATTGATACCTTGACTGCGAAAGGCGATTCCTTTTTCCACTCAGTGATCGCTTTACTCGGAAATCCTGTGGTTGCTGTGGGTATCGGGGTATTGATGGCTCTGTATGGCCTTACGCGCAATATTGAGCGTAAAGACATGATAGGTTCAATGGATGATGCACTATCAACAACCGGGCTAATTTTGATCGTAACCGGTTGTGGTGGTGCGATGGGCGCGGTATTGAAAGCATCTGGCGCAGGTCCTCAAGTGGCTGAAGCGATTGCGAGCTCTGGTATTCCTCCGTTGTTGGTTCCTCTGGCGATTGCGTCTATGCTTCGATTGATTCAAGGTTCGGCAACCGCTTCTATGATGGTGGCCGCGACCATGACGTTACCTCTAGTTGAAACCCTTGGTCTTGATCCTGTTTTTGTTGCCCTGGCTTGTGCTGTTGGCCCGGTTGGTTTTTCACACCTCAATGACTCTTACTTCCACATTATCAGCCGTACTTTAGGCATTACCGAGTTATCCGATCAGTTAAAGATTTGGTCCGTGACCTCAACCATTGCTTGGGCGATTGGGGCGAGTTTTGTGATGATTCTCAACCTGATCTTTGGCCAAGGTGGCACATTGGTCGACCCATTAGTTCCGTTTGTGGCATTAGCGGCCATTTGGGGCTGGCTTAAATACAAAGAACCAAAAGGCATGTTAAAAACAGCAAATTAACCCCTTTGACGGTGAGCCTGATGATCCCCAGTCGACTCACCGTTTTTTTATACTAGAAACCGCTTTAGTTCCGAGTGCACTAAAGCGGTTTTTTGTTTGATCGGATACGATCGCCTTTACGGTTAAAAACTTCGGATAGCGGTATTGATAAAAAAGCCACCGAGAGTAAGAAAAGCAAATAAACACCCGGCTAAAAGTAACGGCTTAATACCCGCTTGACGAATGGCGCCCACATGAGTTCTAAGTCCGAGAGCGGCCATCGCCATGGTTAATAAAATATTATCCAGCGTGGCTATTTCATTCGCGTGGGTAAAAGGAATAATGCCCAGTGAGTTGAAACCGCAAGCTAAGATAAACAGCAAAGCAAACCAAGGGATAAAAATACGTTTACTTTGAGATGAATCGGCTAATGTCTGTGTATGCTTTTTTTGTTTACCTTGATACCAAAACGATAATATGAACAAAAAAGGAGCGAGCAACATCACACGCAGCATTTTTTCGATCACGGCAATATTCGCGGCTTGTTCACTTACCGCACTGCCGGCGGCCACCACTTGAGCAACTTCGTGAATCGTAGAGCCGACCAATAAACCATAGCTGTGTTCGCTTAAGCCTAAAACGGGGTAGAGCAATGGATAGGTAAACATGCTTAATGTGCCAAATACCACCACGGTAGCGACGGCAATCGACACTTTGTGCGCTTGTGCCTTAATGACGGGCTCCGTTGCCATAACGGCCGCAGCGCCGCAAATAGAACTGCCGGCCCCAATCAAGATGGCGGTTTGTAGATCGAGCTTAAAGAAACGTTTTGCCAAATAAAGAGCGAGTAAAAAAGTACTTGTTAGCATTACGGCATCAATCAATAAGCCCTGCCAGCCGACACTGGCCACTTGAGTAAAGGTAATGCGAAAGCCAAACAAAATCACGCCCGCTTTGAGCAACCAAGATTTGGCGTAATCCACCCCGTGATCGGTGTGATGAGCAATGTGAGGAAAAAGGCTATTTCCCAAGGTAATCCCCAGGACAATTCCCAGTGTCAAAGGGCTGATTTGTGCCTGCTGAAACCAGGAAAAATGACTGAGTTTAATCGCACAAAAGGCAAGGGTACTGACCAGAAGTATGCCCAGCCACCAGCGTGTATTTTTTAGATAGGCAGTGGTCACATTTCTGCCTACTGCCAAAGTGATATTCGACATGCTTTATCTCCTTTCGTGTGATTTGCCTTTATTGTAAGAAGCGATAAAATATAACTCCAATACATTAAAATAATCTAAGAATGAAAATAGGTTATACAATGAACTTGCATTCACTGAGGGTGTTTCACACGGTGGCCCGGCTTGGCAGTTTTTCACAGGCCGCAGACCATTTATGCATTAGCCAACCAGGGGTTTCTAAGGCACTTAAAGAACTTGAATATCAGCTGGATATACAACTCGTAGAGCGGGCATCCAAAGGAAAAAAACTGGCGTTGACGACCGCGGGGCAGGCCTTGTTTGATCATGCACGCAGTATTTTTGCGATTGAAAAAGCCGCTATTGATGATATAAAAGCGCGAACTGGGTTAAAAAAGGGGACTTTAGTCATTGGCACCAGTACGACTATTGCCAACTACTGGCTTCCACCTTATTTAGCGAAATTTCATCAACAGTTTCCCAGTGTTAAAGTGGAAGTCAAAGTGGCCAATACCGCGCAAATAGAACAATCATTGCTCGATTGCACCCTTGATTTAGCCTTGGTTGAGGGGAGTGCTCATCAGGAAGGGATTATGAGCCGCCATTGGCAACAAGATACGATGTGTTTTGTTATGTCCAGTAACAGTCAAGTCCAAGAACCATGGGAAGATTGGTTCAATCAGCAAGTTTGGCTATTGCGTGAGCCTGGATCTGGAACACTTGAAATCACAGAACAATGGCTAACTCGTTGCCACATTAAACCAAAGGAAACGATGCAACTGGGTAGTAATGAAGCGATTGCTCATGCTGCAGCACAAGGGATTGGCGTTGCCCTGCTACCCGAAGTGGTCATTGCCGATTTAGTGGCGTTAGGGCGATTGAAAAGCTTATCAAACTGGCAGCAAGTAGAGTTGTCACGGCCTTTATTGCAATTGCAGTATAAAAACCGCCCCAGTTCACATGCCGCACAAGCCTTTGAAGCCATTTTGTTTGAGGGGGCCGCTAGCGATAGGGCTCAGGGCTAATAGCCAGTGGCATCTGTACGGGCTGCTTGCCGGTGTGTAGCGATAGCAGGTCTGTGTTATTACGGTGCAATTGCACGGTTTTGATGCATTACTGATTGTCAAACCTTGGTTGAATTACTCTGAACACTATTGATATGAGTTTGTTTATAAAGGGTTAATTTCATTGTTTTCTTTATGGCACTCTATTTGCTTAAACTATTTTGATAGCGCAGAGTTATAACCAATGTACTGCATTGGTCACAATTTGTAGCAAATAGACATCTAGGGTTCCGATCAGCTTATTGCTGGTGACTGGTCCGAGAGTTGTCAACCTCTTATGAGGTCACACGGCGGGATAAAAGCCCGGGAGGCCGACCAATGATATTGGTTATGTCTCTTGGCGCTTGCATTTTGTCTAATGACCCACATCGGAGGTGGTCCCATGAAAAAGTCTTCTATCAAGGCGCTGAGTTCTCTATTCCTTTCTGCGAGTATTCTTGCAACCCCATTTGTTAGCACATCAACCTTTGCTGAAGAAAAGCAAGAATTTAAAGTAGCTTGGTCGATTTATGTCGGCTGGATGCCTTGGGACTACGCCCAGTACGCGGGGATTCTCGATAAGTGGGCCCAAAAATACCACATCAAAATAGATCTTATTCAGGTCAACGATTACGTTGAATCAATCAATCAGTACACCGCAGGTCAATTTGATGCCACTGTGATGACTAACATGGATGCCTTGACCATTCCGGCAGCCAGTGGTGTGGATTCTACGGCTTTGATCGTTGGCGATTTTTCCGATGGCAATGACGGTGTCGTGGTAAAAGGCAA
Source organism: Vibrio sp. (assembly GCA_041587235.1). Classification (GTDB taxonomy): domain Bacteria; phylum Pseudomonadota; class Gammaproteobacteria; order Enterobacterales; family Vibrionaceae; genus Vibrio. Next base: position 3,150 of record JBFGYW010000080.1, on the reverse strand, counting down.
GGATAAATCGCTCAGTGATCTCAAAGGCCAGTCAATTAACCTTGTTGAACTCAGTGTTTCTCACTACTTATTGGCCCGTGGCCTACAAAGCGTTGGCATGAGTGAGCGTGATGTCAAAGTCGTCAATACCTCCGATGCTGATTTGGTCGCGGCGTTTAGTACCGACGACGTGACTACTGCAGTGACTTGGAATCCATTACTGAGTGAAATTAAACAGCAACCCAATACCAGTCTCGTTTTCGATTCCTCAAAAATCCCAGGCGAAATTATCGATTTAATGGTCGCCAATACCGAAACCCTCAATGACAACCCCGCGCTTGGCAAAGCTTTGACCGGAGCTTGGTATGAGACCATGGCTTTGATGTCAAAAGAAGGCGCAGCAGCCGATGAGGCGAAAACCCATATGGCCACTGCTTCAGGCACGGATTTAGCAGGTTATAACCAACAGTTGGCGGCCACCAAGATGTTCTACACCCCAGAAAGCGCAGTGACGTTCACCCAAAGTGATGATCTGAAGCACACGATGCAAAAAGTCGCTGAGTTTTCTTTTGATCATGGCCTGTTAGGGGAGGGCGCACCCGATGCCAGCTTTATCGGTATTGAAACGCCATCAGGTGTGTACGGTAACTCAGCTAATATCAAATTGCGATTTAGCGAAAAATTTATGCAAATGGCTAAAGATGGCAGCTTATAACTGTTAAATCGCAGGAGATACCATGACAAAGCTTATTAATCGACGCCCGTCGCGGCTGGGTAAGATCGTGTTGGGATTGTTGCCATTTATCCTGTTGCTTTTTCTTTATATGACGGCCTCGAATGCCCGATTGGAGATTAACCCGGCGGATAAACTCTTGCCCGCGTTTGATAGCTTTGTCAGTGCCTTTGATCGCATGGCATTGTCACCGAGTAAGCGCACTGGGGAGTATGTTTTTTGGGCTGATACGTTGGCCAGCTTACAACGATTGGCATTAGGTGTTGGCGCCAGTGCGTTAGTCGGTCTGATGGTGGGGATAGCCAATGGCATGATCCCACTGGTCCGCTCGGCGATGTCGCCCGTTGTGACGGCGATTTCTTTAATCCCTCCCATGGCGATTTTACCCATTTTGTTTATCACCTTTGGTTTGGGAGAGCTGTCTAAAGTCATGCTGATCTTTATCGGCATTTGCCCAATTATCATCCGAGATATTCAACTTAAAGCCAGCTCGCTACCGCAAGAGCAATTGATCAAGGCGCAAACTTTGGGCGGCAACAGTTGGCAAATTATTGTCCGGGTCATTTTGCCGCAGTTACTACCGCGCTTAATTGATGCGATTCGCTTGACCTTGGGCAGTGCTTGGCTGTTTTTGATTGCCGCGGAAGCGATTGTTGCCACCGATGGGCTCGGCTATCGAATTTTCTTGGTTAGGCGCTATTTATCTATGGATGTGATCCTGTTGTACGTGTTTTGGATCACCGTGTTGGCTTATCTGATGGATTGGCTGCTTAAGACCATATCTGAAAAGAGTTGTGCTTGGTATCACCAGTCGCAAGGAGAGTAATCATGGAGAACTTGGCCCCAATCATTGAAATCAAAAAATTGTGGAAAGAATACGGCGACAATATCGTGTTGGAAAAGTTGAACCTCGAGGTATTCCCAGGCGACTTTATCAGTATCGTTGGCGCTTCTGGCTGTGGCAAAACCACGTTTCTCAACATGCTGCTCGGCATTGAGCAAGCCAGTCGAGGTGAGCTGCTTCTCGATGGTCAACCTTTGCCCAATGAACCCAGTGTCGAGCGCGGTATCGTGTTTCAGAAATATTCCGTCTTCCCTCATTTAACGGCGCTGGACAACGTCATTTTGGGTAAGGACTTTGAATCCCGTGGGGCATTGTCCTGGTTGTTAGGGCGTGGCTTTGGTCAAAGTAAGCAACAAGCCAAGCAAGAGGCGGTGGCATTATTGCAGCAAGTCGGCCTAGGACACGCGTTGGATAAATACCCCCATGAGTTGTCTGGTGGTATGAGACAGCGGTTATCAATCGCCCAATCACTGATCAAAAAGCCCCGAATTTTACTGTTAGATGAGCCGTTTGGCGCCCTCGATCCAGGGATCCGCAAAGAGATGCACAGCCTGATAAAAAAACTGTGCCAAGAGCAACAACTGACTGTGTTTATGATTACCCATGATTTGAGTGAAGGCTTCGAATTGGGCAATCGATTGTGGGTGTTTGACCATGTTCGCCACGATGAACAAGCCCCAGAGCGGTTCGGCGCTCAAGTGACGTTTGATATCGATGTGAGGCGGACCTCAAAACAGCAAGCATCTGCCATATTGAATCAATCTTTACCAAACGCTATTGAAAAGCAAATTGCATAGGAGAGTGCAAGATGACAACAAAAGATCCTATTTTTAATGATTTTATTCCTGGGGCCTCCCATTGGTCTATGGTGATCCCTAAAGGGCATACCTTTAAAGCGACAGATTTAGAAGGGGGGGCGAACTTGAGTATGTTGTTTTATAACCCGACTCAACCTTTAGAGCGCTACAATGCGCCGGATACCTTAAAAGGGCAGCACACCTTTAAACTGACCAAAGGGCACTGTCTTTACTCCGATATGGGGCGCGTTTTTTGTTCAATCACTCGTGATGACACCGGCTGGATTGATACTGTCTGTGGCGTGGCGAATAAGGCCAAAGTCGCTGAAAAGTGGGGTGAGAGAGACTACCAAGCGGATCATAATCAATGGAAGCAAAATGGCTATGATGCGCTGCTAGTCGAAGTGGCTAAATACGGTTTAGGCAAAAAGGATTTGGTGGCTAATCTCAACTTATTCAGTGCAGTGAAAACCGATGAACAAGGGGCAATGCAGTACGCTGAAAATCACAGTAAAGCGGGTGACAGTATTGAACTGAGGTTTGAGATGGATACGCTTGTGGTGTTTACCACTTGCCCTCACCCTATGAATCCAAGTGAAACTTACCCGTTCAAACCCGTTGAAGTGAGCGTGTCCGTCTCCGAGCCAATGAAAGCGGATGACGCTTGTTTAAACTCTCGCCCAGAGAATGCTCGCGGGTTTGAGAATAATCGTCGCTATCATTTACACACTCATTGTCATCATTAATTCGGAGTACTTATCATGATTGTTGAAAGTTCACTTACCCCTGAGACTGCC
>JBFGYW010000079.1:0-13225 GCA_041587235.1 Vibrio sp. | reverse complement strand
GCCGTTGAGAATATCAACCCGCTGACTGACGACACTGATCATGGCGCGCAAATTGGCTTCAGACCAATGTTGAATCGGCTGGCCAGCGAGAAAAACGCGGCCTTTATCGACATCCCACGAGCGGGTCAGTAGGTGTAAGAGAGTGGATTTGCCCGAGCCAGTTTGGCCGAGAATGGCATTGCGGGTCCCAGGGGCAAAGCGCAAAGACACCTCATTAATGACTGGCTCTGTACTTCCCGGGTAACGAAATTGAATCGATTGAAATTCAATCTCAGTCTGATGAGGTTCGAGGGTAACCGCCGCTTGCTGCGAAAATTGCACCGCCGGAGTTTGATCGATAATTTCATTTAAACGGCGAGCGGAGGTGAGAGTTTGCCCTAAAAATTGAAAGGCGCCGGCAATGGGCATTAAAATTTCAAAGCTCGCCATAGTGGCAAAGGCAAACATGGCAACAAAGGGGTCGGGCGCTTGGCCATTAATGCCATCGGCGGCCATCCAAACTACGAGCACTAAGGTCAACCCGTTGACCAAAACCAACAAGGCGGAGGCCAGTCCGGTCAAGTAGGCGTGTTTTTTCTGATTGGTCAGTAATTTTTCTTGCTCAGAGAGGATCTGCTGACGATAAGCAGGCTCTGCGCCAAACAAAATTAATTCACTATAGCCTTGCAACCAATCGAGTGCTCTTATCCGCATTTGAGCCTTGTTGACGGTCAACTCTGCGCCGTTTGTTTTACCGAGCTTATAAAACAAAATGGGCCAGGTGATCAGCATCAAGGTCAAAATCGCGCCGAGAATGAGCGCCAATTCAAGATCAAAAAAGGCCAGTAAGCTGGTTAAAAAAACAATGCCCAAAGCCCCGATCACCACAGGGCTAATTAAGCGCAAGTAGACGTGATCCATGGCGTCAACGTCGGCCACCAAGCGGTTGAGAATATCGGCATCGCGCAAATTTGCCACATTGCCAGGCACCAGAGGCGCGAGCTGTTTGAAAAAATGAATACGCAGATCAGAGAGTAATTTAAACGTTGCATTGTGACTGACGACTCGCTCGGCCCAGCGTCCTGCTGTGCGAGCAATGGCCAAGCCACGCACGCCGCCCCCAGGGAGAAAGTAGTTAAAAGATTGACGGGCAATGGTTAATCCGGCCACCGCGGCGGCAGAGATAAACCAGCCAGACAAAGTCAGTAAGCCCAGGGAGGCAATCAAGGTCAGCAAGGCTAAAAGCATGCCCAGTGAAAGGCCGAACCAATGTTTTTTATACAGTTTGAGAAAAGGGAGTAATTCACGCATCGAGATTCCCCTGTTGAGAGTGTTGCAAAGAAGCCAAGCTCGCATCGAGCATGGATTTGAAGCGGCCCGACTCAGCACTGAGCTGTTGGTAGTTGCCTTGTTGAACGATTTGGCCTTGTTCCATCACTAAAATGCGATCGACGGTTTGTAAGTGAGACAATTGGTGGGTCACCATCAGTTGAGTTTTGTCGCGTAAGTAGGGCGCCATCCCTTGTAACACTAAACGTTCACTATTGGCATCTAAACTGGCGGTCGGTTCATCTAAAATCCAAAATTGCCCCTGTTGTAACATGGCCCGGGCGAGGGCAATTCGTTGGGCTTGGCCAACTGATAAGCCACCAGAGCGATCCGAAATTGGATAGTCTAGCCCCAAGCGTGAGACAAAATCATCGGCGTTGGCATCTTTGACCACATGCAGTAATTGTTCGTCGCTTAATGTTGGGTTTGAAAGCGACAAGTTCTCGCGAATGGTGCCTGTGAGCAGCAAAGGGTTTTGGCCGATCCAACTGATGTGTTGGCGCCAACTGCTTTTGTCTAAGCTTTTCAACTCTTGGCCATTGATGGTTAAACTGCCTTCATAGGGCATAAAGCCCAGCAGGGTATTGACCAAGCTCGTTTTACCAGCCCCACTAGGGCCGACTAAGGCCGTGGATGAACGATTGCTTAAGGTAAAGGTGAGTGGGCCAGCTAACGTATCCCCTTCAGGGCTGTAAATCAGCAGGTCTTTGGCTTGTATGGTAATTGCGGTGCTATCGGCTAACGGTGTGTCACCGCTTTGAATACTTGAGACTTCAATTTGTAAGAACTCAACCAAACTTTCTGCAGCGCCAATGGCTTGCTGTTTGGCGTGGTAGTAAGTGCCCAAGTCGCGCAGAGGTTGGTAGAATTCAGGTGCTAAGATCAAGATAAACAGTCCGGCAAACAGGGTAATGCCCGCGCCGTAATAACCAAAGTCTAACTCGCCAATGTAACTGAAACCAAAATAGACGGCGGTGATGGCGATCGATACCGAAGTGAAGAATTCCAATACCGCCGACGATAAGAAGGCAATGCGCAAAATGTCCATGGTGCGCTCGCGAAATACCTCAGAAGCGGCGCGTAAATTCTCAGCTTCGCCCTCGACGCGGTGAAACAAACGCAAGGTAGTGAGCGATTGTAAGCGGTCGTAAAAGTGGCCGGATAGTCGCTGCATGGCTTTGAAGTTTTTGCGGTTGGCGTCGGCGGCTTTCATGCCGACTAAAGCCATAAACAATGGCACGAGTGGCGCGGTGATCAAGAAAATGAGTCCAGCGGCCCAGTTGATTGGAAACACCACCGCCAGAATGACAAAGGGGATCAGAACCGATAACGACATTTGCGGTAAGTAGCGAGCAAAGAAATCATGCATGTTTTCGACTTGCTCAATGAGTAACGTTGCCCAAGCCCCTGCCGGTTTACCTTTGATGTAGCTTGGACCGAGTTGCTGTACTTTTTCCATAATGCGTTGTCGAATGACGACGCGGATCAACTCGCCGGCGCGAAAACCCGCGTACTCTTTTGCCCAGGCACACGCAGAGCGGGCTATGACGGTGCCAATCATACCGAGAAAGTGAAAGACTAAATGTTGTTTATCAACTTGTTCAATGATGAGTTGATGAAGAAGAGAAGCGAGAAGCGCTGCTTGAGCGATAAGGAAAACACTTGAAAGCATACCTAAAGCAATCGAAATCACCAGCCAGCGCTTAGCGATTTTACTTTGCTGCTTTAGCCAAGTATTCAAAGTACGAAGCTTTTTTCTATCCATCTTAATTCGTATACAGCCATCGGTTGAAAGGGGCAGCCAGTATACAAAAGAAAACCCAGTGGGCATACCACTGGGTTAAGAAGAACGGCAACAAAAATGCAAACTTATATCAATTTAATTGATACACTGGTCAATTCTAACGCAGGCAAAAACATAAGGGTAAGGCAAGTATAATTAAATGAAATGCCTTGTCTTGGGATGATTCTCTCAGTGAGTTTTTACTCAGTAATGGCGCTTTTTTCATCCGCTAGGGGCTGCAATCGCGTGCGTTTGGAATTACTTGTCGTTGAGCGCATCCAAGAAGCGTTCTGCATCTAAAGCCGCCATACAACCGGTACCTGCTGAGGTGATGGCCTGACGATAGTTGTGATCCATAACGTCACCAGCGGCAAAAATTCCAGGAATACTGGTTTGGGTTGCATTGCCTTCTAGACCAGATTGGACCTTGATGTAACCGTTTTCCATGTCTAATTGACCGGCAAAAATCTCCGTATTCGGCTGGTGGCCGATAGCAATGAAGGCGCCCATCACGTCTAAATCTTCGCACTCACCGGACTGAGTATCTTTGATTCTCACGCCAGTCACACCCATCTCGTCGCCGAGAACTTCATCGAGTTGACGGTTGGTGTGGAGCACAATATTGCCGTTCTCTACTTTGTCCATCATGCGATCGATAAGAATTTTTTCCGCGCGGAAAGTGTCACGGCGGTGAATAATGTGCACTTCTGAAGCAATATTCGCCAGATAAAGCGCTTCTTCAACCGCGGTGTTACCGCCGCCGACCACGGCCACTTTTTGATTGCGATAGAAAAAACCATCACAGGTTGCACAGGCAGAAACCCCACGGCCTTTGAAGTTTTCTTCCGATTCCAAACCGAGGTATTTGGCAGAGGCTCCGGTTGAGATGATCAAGGCATCGCAAGTGTACTGACTGCTGTCACCGCTGAGTTTGAAAGGACGAGAAGAAAAATCAACGCTGTGGATGTGATCAAACACAATTTCAGTATCAAATTTTTCCGCATGCGCTTGCATTCTTTCCATTAGACTTGGGCCGGTGAGCCCTTCTGGGTCGCCTGGCCAGTTTTCAACTTCCGTTGTCGTGGTCAGTTGGCCGCCTTGTTGCATACCAGTAACAAGCACGGGCGATAAGTTAGCACGTGCAGCGTACACTGCGGCAGTGTAGCCCGCAGGACCTGAACCTAAAATTAGCAGGTTACAATGTTTTACTTCGCTCATTTGGGCTCCTAAAGCGGTAAGCGGATAATAATCATTTGATTGTATGAAAAATCATAGGTTTGGAAAAGTCTTCTCCGACAATAATTGGGTATAACCTATAACTCATCACACAATACCCCTCACAGTTAACTTTCGTCTTGTGGTAGCGAGTTAAGGTCGCCGTCATAGACTTCTACGTGATAAGAAGAGAATTTACGGATATTAATCACCCCGGTATCAAAAATCAGGTACTGGCCTTTAATGCCTTGTAATACACCGGATACCACAGGGTTTTTGTCAAAATTGTGAGAAACGATTTTGCTCGGGTGCTGTAATACAGGGTAGTGTAATTCTGTGATCGCGTGGTCGATGAACTCGAAGGCATCTTCGCCGTGTTGCTGTTTAATCGCGAGTAACTCTGGCTTGACTTGCGCGAGTAAGTCGGTGGCGTATTGATGGAGATCAAGAGGTTCGCCGTCTTGTTTTAGCAAGGTGCGCCAGTTGGTTTTATCGGCAATGTGCTTGGCAATGGCAATTTCGATCAGGCCAGACAGGTGACGAGTCTTGGCTTTGATGATCGGCAAACCTTGAGTCGCGCCTTGGTCAATCCAGCGAGTGGGAATTTGCGTATGGCGAGTAATGCCGACTTTAAGGCTCGATGTGTTGGACAAATACACATAATGGTCGACCATACAATGGATCTGGGCCCATTCAGGCTCGCGACAGGTACCTTGGTCGTAATGGCAAGTCTCTGGCTTCATGATACACATATCACAACTGGCCAGTTTTTTCATACACACAAAGCAGTGGCCTTGAGAGTAGCTTTTTTTGGTTTTTTTTCCGCAATGGGAACAAAAAATTTGCCCTGTGTGCTTTAAGGTCAGCGGCTTGCCGAGAAAAGGGGTCAGTGCGACTTGGCTGTCACCCACCGGCAAGACATACTCTAACGTGCTTGAAGTGTGGGCAGGCATTTTCGTTAGCGTGCCTGAAGTAATTAACGACATGTTGATGCTCAATAGATTTTTTTATCCGTCAATACTATCAATATTTTCGTCGTCCGATAAGGGCGCAGAGGGCAAAGCAGGCACAATTGGCTCTTTAGGGCCTAAAAATTTGGGTTGGGTATGGATAATGTACAAATCGAGGAAAGCTTTACTGCGGGCGAGAATTTCTCTAAGGCGTAATGACCAACTCAAGCCCTCTTTGTCGCCTTTGACCGCAAAGCAATGGGCATCGATATCATTGGCCTTGGCGATAAATAGGGCTCTTTGACAATGAAAATTTTGCGATATGATTAAAAAACGACGTGTATCAAAAACTTCTTTCGCTCTGACGATCGAGTCTAGGGTGCGAAAGCCAGCGTAATCGAGGTGAATGTGTGATTCGGCGATACCGGCTTTAAGCAGATCGCGCTTCATCGTCCAAGGTTCGTTGTACGAGCGATGGGCATTATCACCACTGAGCAAAAATTGATTGATTTTGCCGGCTTGATACAAGGCTATCGCCGATTGAATACGCTCTTGGTAATAGACGTTCAAGGTTTTGCCTATGTACTTGCTGGTTCCTAGCACCACGGCGACGTCGTTGTGGGGGACTTGATCAATTTTGTGGTAGATAAGTGCATTGGTTTGCCAACCTATCCAACGATCAATTAGGGCAATCGCCAAACAGACGACGAGTAATACACCGATCACACAAGAGCTACAGCGAAGGAGAATACGGCGTACATCAGTCATAGGCAATCGATCATTGTCAGCGAAAAAATCATTGTATCGTACTGATTTATAATAGGAAGGTTTTGATAAAAAATTGACTCAATTTTAAACCAATACACCCGAACAGGCTAATGTGTTGATGAATATCGCGATAATTTCGCTAGAAGGTCGCGCGGCGCTGTTCACACCGCGCGAAAAACGCTTTAGAAAGCAGTGCGTTTATAACGGCGGTAAACCGGTTGCCAGAATTGACTGTCAATGGCCTGGATTAGCGCATCATCAGAAACGTTGGCAGCGACACCTTGTTCGATGGCTTTTTTACCCACGGCAAAGGCAATTTTCTTCGATACCGTGTGGATTTCTTCCAGTGGCGGCAACAACGCCCCTTTGCCCAAATTGGCCAGCGGTGAGCAGGTTGCCAAAGCGCGGCTCGATTCCATCAACATTTCGTCGGTGACTTTTTTCGCCCCAGCGGCCAAAACCCCTAAGCCAATACCTGGGAAAATATAGCTGTTGTTACACTGAGCAATGGCGTAGGTTTTGCCATCGTGTACGACTGGGCTAAACGGACTGCCAGTCGCAACCAGCGCTTCACCGTTGGTCCAAGAAATAATGTCACTTGGCGAAGCTTCAACACGACTGGTTGGGTTCGACAAGGGGAAAATGATCGGACGTTCACAGTGACGATGCATCTCCTCGATGATCTCTTGGCTAAAGAGGCCAGGTGCACCCGAAACGCCAATTAAAACGGTTGGCTTGGCGTTTTTCATCACATCGAGCAAGGAAAAGGCGTTGTTTTCTCTTGGCCAATCTTGAGTATTGCTGAGTTTTTGCACCAGGCGTTGTTGGAAATCAAGTAGGTTTAGCATGCCTTCTTGCAGCAAGCCCCAACGGTCAACCATAAAGACTTGTGAGCGCGCTTGCTCGTCACTGATGCCTTCAGAAACCATTTGTGCAATGATGGCTTCGGCGATGCCGCACCCGGCAGAGCCTGCCCCTAAAAAGGCTACACGTTGATCAGAGAGTTTGCTGCCAGCGGCCTGACAAGCGGCCAATAGCGAGCCGACAGTGACGGCGGCAGTGCCTTGAATGTCATCGTTAAAGCAGCAGTAATCTTCTTTGTAACGCTCGAGCAATGGCATGGCGTTCTTCTGAGCAAAATCTTCAAATTGAATTAAAGCTTCTGGCCAGCGACGTTTAACCGCTTGCATAAATTCTTCGACAAACGCTTGGTATTCCGCGCCCGTAATACGCGGGTGACGCCAGCCCATGTACATAGGATCGGCTAAGCGTTGTGGGTTATTGGTGCCCACATCGAGAACGATAGGCAAGGTATACGCTGGGCTGATACCGCCACAGGCAGTATACAGCGACAGTTTACCAATCGGGATACCCATGCCCCCGATGCCTTGGTCACCAAGGCCAAGGATACGCTCACCGTCAGTCACTACGATTACTTTGACGTTGTGGCTGGTGGCATTGTTAAGAAGGTCATCAATGCGATCGCGGTTTTCGTAAGAGATAAACAGCCCGCGTCCGCGGCGGTAGATGTTCGAGAAGTTTTCACAAGCCGCGCCAACGGTCGGGGTATAAATGATCGGCATCATCTCTGTGATGTGATTTTGCACTAGGCGGTAAAACAAGGTTTCGTTGGTGTCTTGAATATTGCGCAAATAAATGTGCTTGTCGATGTCACTTTCGAAACTTTTGTACTGCTGGTAGGCGCGTTCCACTTGTTCTTGAATGGTTTCTGTCGCTTCGGGCAGTAAACCTTCAAGGTTAAACTCTCTGCGCTCTTCTAGGGTAAATGCGGCTCCTTTGTTTAGCAAAGGAGTACTCATTAGAATGGGCCCAGCGTAAGTGATGTACAAAGGGCGTTTGTCATTGTTCATTTGATGCCTTAATTCTCGATCAGGATAAGGTTAAATTGACAAAATGATAACGGTTTGAGCAATTGATTGTAAACTGTTTATCGCACAGAATGAATTTATGCCCTTTTTGACAGCCGTTCACGCGCCAATGCGCCTGGCTAGCAAGGGAAATGGGCAACAAAGCGCTGACCAGCATGACCACACGTGCCCTGAGCGGCTAAGCAAAAGCGAGTTCAAACCGAATCAGACCTATATTATGACGCCCTATCGATGGAGCAGGGCGCCAGTGACAAGCGATGAATACCAATCTGGTTAAGTGTTTAATCAATAAGGACTCAGGAAAAGCGTGTAAGACAGCCGAGCTCTTTTTCTTATTTTCTTATTAAGACAAGCGTCTCGGCTGTTATGATAGCCGTGATTTTCATCACCAGGTTATCAAGCTTTTTAATCCGCTAAGAAAGCCTGCTATTGAGTTAAATGGTCTTCTTGTTAATTAAATCGTAATCGCGCGCGAGGATCTCAATGATTTCGCGTTTGGGGTCGGTGCTCAGGTTTAACGGCTGCCCAGTAATTTTTTCGGCGATATCACAGTAAGTTTTGGATAAATCCATAAAGGCACTTAAAGGCAAAACACTGTCCTTAGCGAGCTGACTGCGCTCTGGCATACGAGATTTGTTCAGTAAAACATCAGGGTCTGGAAAGTGATTGAGCAAGAATTGACGAAAACCTTCTTTGGAGTTTTCGACAATATCGCCGCGTCGGTAAGCGTCGCCATCCCAAATTCGAGAGGAGTCAGGGGTACCGACTTCATCCATGTAGATCAGTTTTTCTTGGCCTGCAGCGTCTTTGACGTAACCAAATTCAAATTTGGTATCGACAAACAGCTGATCTATGTCCGCCAGTGATCGACTGATCAATTGAAAGCCATCACTGAGCAATTGTTCGTATAAATCGATGTCAGCGGTGGACGCAAAGTTAAATGCCGCATAATTATCGCTGATGTTTTGACGGGTAATATTGACATCATCGGCTTCTTCGACGTCGGGAATACCAGTCAAAATACCTTTGGTTGAGGGAGTAAACAGCAGTTTTGGCAACGGCTTGTCTTTTTCTAACCCATCTGGCAGTTCGATGCCACAAAAAACGCGCTCGCCTTGTTGGTAAGCGCGCCACATTGAGCCGGTAAGGTATTGGCGACAAATGGCCTCAATTTTGACCGGTTTGGCCTGTTGGACAATCCAGACAAAAGGGTGAGGTATATCGACAATGTGACTGTCGGCTAGACCGTGTTGTTTAAACAGCTTAAACCAGTGGTTGGAAATGGCATTGAGCGCCGCGCCTTTGCCAGGCACCCCTTGCAGTCCTTCTTCGCTGTGCCATAAGCAGTCAAAGGCGGAAATGCGATCCGAAATGACCATGACGGCGAGTGGGGTGTCTGGAGCGATGTCGTAGCCTTTTTCCTGAATGAGGCGTTGACTGTCTTTTTCCGTTAACCAGTACACTGAGCGTACTTTACCACTGTGAACAGGGCGATCGGTTTTGATCGGCAGATCGTCGTTAACGGCGAGAACCTGGTTGGCGAGACTCATGAAACATTTCCTACTTGTTAAGAACAGATGAAAAACGAAACCACGGCGCCATAATAACAAATCCCCTATTGGATGCCATAAAAAAAGCAAACGATTGCTTTGGTTGTGAATATTTTACTCACTCTGGTCAAATATCCAACAGTTCAATGCAGTGAACGATAGAGATCGCGAAGAAAAAACACGTGACATTGGTGTATGACGCCAAGTGTTTGCAACTGCTGTTTGTCACTGTCATTGAGGTCATCAGAGACGACAATAGCACTGGCAGTATGAGACTCAATAGCTTTGATAGCCACTTGTCGTTCATTGTCATATTGCGATGGAGACAGGTGCACAACCCGGTCACAACGAATGTGGTGCTGGGCGAGTAACTTGGCTGCTGGGCGAGGGCATTGGGCGGTAAAAAAGACCCATTGCTGATGGTGTGAAAGCTCGGCTAATTGGCAAACGAGTTGAACATGGTATTGGTCTTCGACGGCCATTTCATACGAAACAGAAGGTAAAGTTGCAAAAGTCATAATGCTGTCTCCATTCACATGCTGTATGCTTATACAGTAATACTGTTTCACCCCCTGTGCAAGTAAAAAATAACCACTTTGTGCAAATAATCAGCGCAAGGCCATTGAGTACCTGAAGGAGAATGAATCCCCCAAGGTCAGTGAGTACCTGAAGGCGAGAAAGTACCGTATGCGGCGAGAAGATGAGATAAGCGACAGGTTTGAATCCCGTTGCCAGTGTGAGTCGCTATCGCGCAGCCAATGAGGCGCAGCAAAACAAAAAAGCGTTGTCTTACTTTGGCGAGGGGAGAGTGAGCAGCGTTAAAAATGTAAGGCGCGACACTAGGAGGCGTTTTTGAGCTGCTGAGCGAGGGCTTTTACCGCTTGATTGAGCTTTTGCATTTGCCGCTCACTGCCGCCGCAATCTGGGTGATAGAGCTTGGCTAAGGCCTTATAGCGGCTTTTTAATTGTCGCTGTGAAAGGGGTTCATGAGGATCAAAGCCAAGCAGGGCATAAGCATCAGAGACCGATTGAGTGGCGGTAAGTGACTGTTGCTGTTCGAGCTGTTTTTGCAACTGAGTGATCTTATTTTTCATGGCCAGCAACAGGCGCTGCTGTTTGATCAACTGTTGTTGATGGTCAGGGACTTGCTCGGGTGCCGCCTTGTCACTGCTTGCCTTTCGTTTGCTTTGCCACAACCCAATCACCACGATAATCAGCACAGCACACATCGCAAGGCCAATCCACAACCACTGAGTGTGGGTTTCTTCTTCGTGGCTTTGCAGCGGCGCAGTCACGGACGACAACAGTGGCGGCGGGGCACTGTCGAGTTGTGCAGTACGGCGTTGATTAAATTTGTTTTCTAGCCATTGATCATAAAGCTGCTGTGCTTGCGGGTTTGAATCACTGGCCAATTGATACAGTACTTCGGTCCAATCGATGGTGAGTAGCACACTTGGCTCAACCCCCGACAACCATTGGCCAAGTTGAACTAACGCTTGGCTATCGCCACTCAGTGCTTGTTGCAATTGATAAAAACTCGCTTGTTGCCATTGTTGATGTTGAGCGTAATAAGCACCGAGCAGCTTTTGTGCTTGTTGGTTGTGCTGGGCGGCGGCTTTTTCTAACCAGTAAACGGCTTCGTCGTCGTGGCTCTGCGCCAGTTGTTGCTTTCCTTTTGCCAGCCAAGTCTGGCTGTCATCGGCATAAAGATTGAAAGCAAATAAAGTTAACAGCAATAATAACAACCAGGATGAGCGAAGAGAAAAAGGGCGATGAACAGGCATGCTAACTCAGTATTCTAGGCAATCAATAAGCTCATACTAGCACAGCGAAGAGAAAGTAGAATAGGTAAGGGAAGGTCGCGCTCATGGCTCATACTAAATACAACAAAATAACTGCGAGGCGAAATCATTACTAGGTAGATTATGGCGCTCAGGCAGGCCTTTATTTCGCCTGCCTGAGCTTGTGTGCCATTACGCATAAGCGAGTTTGCACAAGTGATTACGTGTCAGAGGTGTGTTGGATTAGTCGAGTGGCAAAATATTGATTTCGACTCGGCGGTTACAAGCTCGTCCAGATGCGGTTTCATTACTGCAGATCGGGAAGCGCTCACCAAGACCGCGCGCCACAGCACGACCCGGTGCCACACCTTGTTGCAGCAAATATTGACGCACTGCTTCAGCGCGGCGTTCGGAAAGCACTTGGTTGGTCGAATCACTGCCGGTGCTGTCGGTGTAACCTTCGATCACTAGGCTGGTTTTGGGGTACTCGACCAAAATCGTTGCAACTCCAGCGAGGGTATTGCGAATCGAGCTGTCGAGTTGGTAGGAATTGGTGGCAAAGCCGATGCCATTTTGCATGATCAAACTCAGCTGGTTATCGCCTTCGCGTTTCACTTGTACGCCAGAGTTGAGTAAGGATTCGCGCAGTTCTTTTTCTTGCTGGTCGAGGTAATAGCCTGTGCCCCCACCAATCGCTGCGCCACTGGCCGCACCAATTAACGCGCCTTTTCCTCGGTCACTTTTCGATGAAGAAGCCACACCGACAACCGCGCCGGCAATGGCACCGATAAAGGCACCTGTAGTCGCTGAATTGGTTTCACTTTCACCGGTTGTGGCATTTTGTCTTTGCGTGGTACAAGCCGACAGGGATAATACACAAGCTAAACTGACTGCTAATGCTTTCATTATTCGTTCCTTTTAATTAGCGAGACTCAATCATTGATAATCAGTATAGTTCAAGAATCGCTATGTAAAATCAACGTTTTGTCAATTGCTGCTTTTGTTTTTCACCGTCGATGGGGCGACTGACTGACACTCGGCGACCTTTCTTTAAACCCACCTCATAATCTTCGGTTAAGTTTTTCATCGCTTCTTTTAATTGTTTTTTAAAGGTTTCGCGATCTATGTTTTTAAATTCTTTATCAATGTAATTATTGATCGAATTACTTGAATCTTTATCTGGGGCAATTTCGGGTAATTTTTCAAGTGCGCCTTCTATCCAGCCTGAGACAAAAGAATTGACTCGACGGGTTACTTCACTATTGTGTGTCCCCGTACCAGCAAAGCTATTGCGAAATTGACCGGTTTGCTCATTCATTTCGCGATAGATGATGTCAAACGCAAAGGCGGCGAAAATGGCGCGGTCGGCCTCGCCAATAAATTCACAGCGCTTGAGCCCTTTGTGGTTAAGCAACACTGCCTCGACGCCGAATTTAGTATTGATACCGCGAATGATGCGCAAGATAGATTGACTGATATTGGCGGGCAACAAATGGGTCGATTGGGTTTTGCCCATTTTGATGAATTCAATATCATCGGCGCTCAGACCGTATTTGGCCATGAGGCTATGAGCCATTTTGATCGCACTTGCGGCTTCATTCACATTTGCTGAGTTTCCTAACTCGAGACATTTCGCAATTTTTTTGAGGGCTTTTTGTTTGTCCATCGTCTACCAAGTCATCAGGCGCATTAAAAATAAGTCGCGTATTCTATCGCGAACGCAACAAAAACGAAATCACCAATCTGCATTGCTGCGAGCTCAGTAGGAAAAAAGCGCTGTCCGTGCTTGGTTAAACGACTTATTGAGGCGAGTGATTGGGGGCCTTGTCGATGGGGCTGCCGTTCATCTTTTTGCCCGCCGGGGCGATGCTGCGCGGCAACTACGCCGGCCAAAAGCTCGGCTCGGGCACCGACGTCTGGAAGTACTGGGACGAGCGCCGCGCCGGGACCATCGGCAAGGCGGAGTGGGACGGCGTGCAAG
>JBFGYW010000078.1:0-13336 GCA_041587235.1 Vibrio sp. | reverse complement strand
ACTACGAGTGCATATCGAGAACGTTTATTGATCATTGTTCACTCCAATCAAGGCCTGCCTTAATTTGGGGTATTGAGTTTGACTGCCGATCCAAATAGCCAAAAAAGCTTGGCAAAGATCCCCCTGTTCGAACTGTTTCGACGCGGTCATACTCACTTGCCCACTCTGCTGTTGATAAAACTGGCAACGCTGCCCTTCACTGACCAAGGCCAAGACATCATTTTTTCCCACATCGGGAAAAACGCTGGCAAGTTGGCTAAGCCAAGGGGTGATCTTTTGTTGCTCATAGCCCATTTTTACCCATTGCTCTTGCGTAGCATCGAGCAATTGTTGTGCGCTGATACTGCGCAAATAAGTCAACTCGAGAGCGAGAGGATGACTCATTGAAGGCATGTTAGCTTGATATTGACCGCTTGGTGAGCGCAGCTGTGAGTCATACACATCAAACACAAACCAAGAGAGTCGCGCCTTGCCCACCAGCGGCCATTGTGTCCACGACGACTTGTCTTCACTCACCTCAACTTGCGCTTGTAAGCTTGTACTCAAAAGACAAGTCAGGATACCCCACCCTAAACGCTTCATGCTTTTCTCCTCGCCCGTAGGTGTAACATAAACTTGGCAATGATTAACCATTGTAAAAACAGCACTAGCGCAGAAAATGGCGATGCTAAAATCACCGCGCCCAATGCTGAGCCGGCGTAATAACTGAATGTTGCAGAGACGGCGACTAACAAACACAGCCAATATGATGGCCAACGGGTAAAAGCATCGACAAAATGGCTGGCGTACCACGCAAAGAGTAACCACAGACAGACCATCCACACGGGTAACCATGCTTGCTCAAAATCCATGATACCAATCGCGATATTACTCTGGTCAACAACCAGCCCCAACATGGCGAGTAAGCCCATTTCTCTTAGTCGCTGTCGCGCTTTATGCCATTGCCATAGATAGCTCGCACCGACCCATAGGCAAGTGATCAAAAGATAGGACTCTCTGCCAGCAACGGCTAAAAACCAACCAGCTTGAAACCACAGTGAAAGCAGTAAAAACGCCATCGTCTAACGCTGCTTTTCCAAAGTAAGTTGAACCACGCTAATGGTTTTGGCTAAAAAACCGGCCTGACAGTAACTGAAGTAGAAATGCCACAATCGAATAAATTTTTCGTCATAACCCAAAGCGCGTACTGTGTTTTCCGCTTGATGAAACCTGTGCTGCCAATCGGACAACGTCCGCGCATAATCAAAACCAAAATCGTGTAAATTTCGCAGCACAAGGGGGCTGTAGGCACTGACTTGATTAAGAAAATAACTGACTGACGGCAAAAAACCACCTGGGAAAATGTAAGCCTGGATAAAGTCGACATTATTGCGATAATAATCAAAGCGCTGGTCGGCAATCGTGATCATCTGCAAGGCCATTTTACCGCCCGGCTTTAACCGCTGTTGGCAGACATCAATAAATTGTGGCAGGTATTTCTCTCCCACCGCTTCAATCATCTCTATCGAGACCAACTTATCGAACTCACCCTCTAAATGACGATAGTCTTGTTTGAGCAAGGTAATTTTGTCTTGTAAATCGAGCTCGGCAATTTTCAACGCTACGTAATCATGCTGCTCTTCAGAGATGGTTGTCGTGGTCACTTGGCAGCCAAAATGCGTGGCGATATAAATGGCCATCGCCCCCCAACCCGTACCAATTTCTAATACGTGATCACTGGGCTGCAATGATAATTGATCACACAGTCGCGCCATTTTTTGTTGCTGTGCTTGCTCGAGAGAATCACTGCTGCGGCGATAAAGCGCCGATGAATACAACATACTGGGGTCGAGAAAGCTGTGATAAAGATCGTTGCCCAAATCATAATGCGCCGAAATATTGCGTTTGGCCTGGGTGATCGAATTGTTGTTCATCCAATGCTGAATTTTGGTCGTCAACTTACTGAGCCATTGGCTATTGGCTTCAATAGCATCGGTTGTATCAACATTGAGCGCAAAAAAAGTCAGTGCTTGGGTTAAGTCCGGCGTGTCCCAATCGCCATCGATATAAGCTTCAGCAGCACCAATACTGCCCCCCTTAATTAGCTTGTGATAAAAACGAGCACTGTGGATGTAAAATACGGTTGGTGACGAGTGACCTGCTCCAAAGTCATAAGTTTCGTCACACCAGGTCTCTTCTAAGCGTAACGCCGCCGATTCCACCTGTTGTAAGCGTTTAAATACCCACTTTCTCGCCATTGACTGTGAGAAGCTCAATGCGGTTTTCGTCGTTTTTGATTCAATATGCTGCATCGCTATCCCTTATGAATTAGTTTTTGTTTTGTTGTTGACGCTGGCTTTTGTCTGGGTGGTCGTAGACAGGTACGCCTTTGAGCCACAAGCGCAGCGCATGCCAATAAATGCCAAGAAGCATTTTTAATGCCATGACGGGTGTGGTGATTAACGCTTTTAGCAAACTGGCGCTACTAAACGGCTTGGCTTTCATGGTTAATGTCGCATCAAAATGTTTGTGCTCTTGATGGCACTCAAGATGAACAAACAATCGTGAGCTCAACGGTTTAAGTCGCCAACAGTAGGCTTGCTCTACCGGGTTAAACGGCGAAACGTGAAACGCTTTATTCTGTCGCCACTCTTGCTGTGCCGCGCTCGCGGGTACAGCGTAGTAGTGTCGCTCATTCCACGGTGTGTTACTGACTTCAGCCAATAAGTAACGCCACTGTTGATTCTCATCGTAAAGGTAATAAAAATTAACCGGACTAAAATAGAGTCCGAGATAGCGCAAGTGAACCACAGCCACCACTTTGCCTTGGTAAAGCTCGCCCGTCAGTTGGTGCACTTTTTGTTGCACCGCTTGCTTTAGGCACCCCTCGCCGAGATAATCTGAGCGTTTAAAGCGTGCCCAGTGCCACCAGCGAGTGCCAAAACAGGCAACGTTTTGTTGTAATTGTGACAGTTCGTCCAAATCAATCGCTGGCATAAATAAGGGATAGTTGAGATGATGAGCGCTAGGCGTAAAGCGTCTGTGGCGCACCTGGCCTACCATCAAGTGACTGCTCAATGCTGCCTTTGCCATTACGCCACACCTTGTAAATCGTGTGTTGCCAGGCCCTGCTCAAACGCTTTTACCACGTCTTGGGCGCTGCGAACGCCGTCTTCGTGAAAGCCGTTATACCAGTACGCGCCACAGAACCAGAGGCGATTAACACCATTAATTTGCTCGCGCTGTTGCTGAGCGGCAATCGCCGCAGGGTTGAACACCGGATGATGATAGGTGAAGCGCTTTATGACCTGTTCTGGGTTGATGAGTTCAGTGGCGTTTAAACTGACACAGTAAGTTTTTTTTGTTTGTAAGCCTTGCAAAATATTCATATTGTACGTCAGTTTGGGCAACTGGTTTTGCTCTTGAGCACTGCCGTCTAACCAATAGTTCCACGCCGCCCAAGCCGCTTTGCGCTTTGGTAACAAACTCGTGTCTGTGTGCAACACCACCTCGTTTGCCTGGTATTCCATGGCAGAAAGCACCTGCGCTTCTGCTGGAGTGGCATCGTTGATCATCGCTAGCGCTTGATCGCTGTGACACGCCATGATCACCTGATCAAAAACGTGTTTTTGTCCCAATGACTCAACCACCACTCCATCACCCTGCCGGTAGACTTTGTCGACCGGTGAATTGAGCTTAATACGGTCGGAAAATCCTTGGGTCAGCGCCGGAATATAACAACGCGAACCGCCCTTTATTACCGACCATTGAGGGCGATTGCTAATGTCTAATAAACCGTGATTGAGAAAAAAATTCACAAAAAAGGGCAATGGGAATTCACGCATATCAGCCAAAGACGACGACCATATTGCCGCCCCCATAGGTAAAATATAATTTTGGCAAAAATAGTCGCTAAAACCCTGTTGATGGAGAAAATCACCCAAGGTCACCTCATTGTTCGCCTGCTCTTGAACCAGTTTTTTTGCCAAGCGATTAAAACGAAGAATTTCAGACAAAAAACGATAAAAGCTCGGCTTGAACAGGTTGCGTTTTTGGGCGAACAAGGTGCTCAACGTGTGGCCGTTATACTCCAGTCCATTGGCTTGGTTTTTAACACTAAAGCTCATGTCTGTGTGCTGCCCTTTGACGCCAAGCTCATCCATCAAGCAATTAAACCTTGGGTAGGTACGATCGTTGTAGACAATAAACCCTGTGTCGATTGCCAGGGGCTTACCGTCTTCATCCACATCGACGGTTGCTGTGTGCCCACCGATGTAATGATTGGCTTCAAAAACCGTTATCTTATGCTTTTTGTGTAAATGATAAGCACAGGTTAACCCTGATATTCCGCTTCCAATAATGGCAACTTTCATTGTCTGTCTCTCATTTTTTTATCATTTGTCGGCCTAGCCAATGGGCAACACCATGGGGGAGTAGAGCAAGCAAGCGGATGACCCAGGTCAATCGCTTTGGAAAATAAATATGCGTTTTCTTGCGTTTTAATTGCTTGATAATAATTTGTGCCGCGCGCTGACGACTGATCACACCCGGCATCGAAAACGTATTCTTTTGCGTTAAAGGGGTATCGACAAAGCCCGGGTAGACAAGGCTGCAGTGAATCCCTCGCTGGCGATAAGCAATGGCTAAGGTATTGGCAAAGTAGTCGACAGCGGCTTTCGATGCGCCGTATACTTCCGCCCTTGGCAAGGGAATGTGCGAAGCAATAGACCCCACCACCACTACATGATGACCAGCTTGAAAGTGCTGTTGACATGCGTTCAAACAGTGAACCAAGCCGTAGAAATTGCAATCCATGACCCTTTTTACTGTCTCAAGCTCAATCACTCCGTCTTCGAGGTAAAGGCAATCACCTGCGTTAAAAATCCAGCCATCGATGCCTTCAGGTAAACTTGCCAAGGCCTGAACACACGCCTGCGAGTCCGTGATGTCAAAACATCGGGTTTCAATGCCATCGCACTCCGCCGCTAACGTGGCGAGTTTTTCTTGGCTGCGTCCACAAGCAATAACGCCAACGCCTTGCTGCGCGTAATCAAGGGCCAGTTGCCGCCCTATGCCAGAGGTGGCGCCAGTAACCAGTACTTTTTTCATTGTGCTAGTCCCTGTTTCACCTTACGCACGACATGCCCGAGTAAGGGAATGTGTTCGTATAGCATCTCACCTAAATCGTAAACATCTTGCTGGGCAATCACCTTGCAGTCAGAAAATTGCAACCAAGACATACCTTCGACCGAGATTTCTTCCCCGCGCCTCAATTTGGGGTGCTGTAAACGCATTGTCCAAACTAAAAAACCTTGATTTTGCGTTTGCTGGGCTTGATGGATATCAAATTGGCAATGGATAACATTTTGATACAAATGTTCAAAATATCGCTCGAGCTCAGTCCAGCCTTCAACGCGGTGTACGGGATCAGTAAACACCACATCTTGGTGATAAATGGTGCTAAGAATCGCAATATTGGCTTTCGTTAATGCTTGATATGCTTGTGCGACCTGCTGTATGTCCATGCAAAATCCTATACAAAAATAAATTGCGTATCAAAATTTATAGTACAAAAATTAAATTTGTACAACCTTATTTTGATGATAGTGTTTGCATTTCATTACGAAACTGAGATCGGATGGATCAAAAAAAGCTCAGAAATTCTGAGCTTTTAGCGGTAGGAATAAAGAAAATATTACAACTGACGCAAGGCTTGAATGCGCTTGTCTAGTGGTGGGTGGCTCATCAACAGCTCTGTCACCGTCGATTTGCCATTAATGCCAAAAGCCATCATGGTGCCATCTAAACGAGACTCATGACTGAGTTTGAGCTTTTCTAACGCGGCAATCATTTTGTGCTTGCCGACCAGTTGTGCTGAGCCTGCATCGGCAAAGTATTCGCGTCTGCGGCTGTACCACATGGTGATGAAACTGGCCAAAAAGCCAAACACCAACTCTAATACCATAGAAACGCCAAAGTACACCATCCAATTGCTGCCTTCACCTTCCTCGTTGTCGTTGTTTGCAACAATATTGGCAATAAATCGTGATAAGAAAATCACGAAGGTATTGACCACCCCTTGCATTAGAGTCATGGTCACCATGTCCCCATTGGCGATATGACTCACTTCATGGGCCAAGACCGCTTCCGCTTCGTCGCGGCTCATGTTGTGCAGTAACCCCGTCGATACGGCGACCAACGCATCATCTCGCTTTGCCCCTGTGGCAAACGCGTTGATATCTGGTGCGTCGTAAATCGCCACATCAGGCATACCTATTCCCGCTTTTTGTGCTTGGGAAGAGACGGTTTGCAACAACCAATGCTCTGTTTCATTACGCGGGCTTTCAATGACCATCGCACCGACTGAGCGTATCGCCATGCCCTTCGACATCAACAGAGAGATAAAAGAGCCACCAAAACCAAACAAAGCCGCCATCACCAATAAACCCGATAAGCTGCCAGGTTGCAAACCGGTAAACGCGTAGACCAAATTGAGAACAACGCTTAAAACCAGAACAACTGCTAAGTTTGTGGCGAGAAATAACACGACACGTTTCATTGCTTTTCCTCATTGAGAATCATCGAAAACAAACCCTCATTCTTCGGTGAGAGTTTCCTGTTTATATAAATATAATCAAACACATGAAAAAACAAGAGCAAGCAATACTTTGCAACATATATTTCGCCTGTTAAGCAGCGTTCAGGCATGGCTTTTTGCATTTGATAACCACGACAAATACGTTCACCTAAGACGATTTCACCATTTGCAATCGATGCTGAGGAACAGCTCACAAAACAAGCCGTGTTCGACTTTAGTGGTATAGATCAAAAGACAAAAAGTGGTAAGTTAACAACCACCACTTGTGATTAAAATAAGGATATCGATATGTCAGAAGCAAAAGATTATCAAATGGCCATTGACCTATTGCGCTGCCACTTGGGACTATCAGAGGAAGAAGCCAAAAATCAACTCGGTATTCACCCCGATACCTTCACTGGGCTTTATTCTGAATTAAGCGACAACTTGGCCGATGATGCCTAGAACCGTCTTGCTCAACAACACTCATCCATCGGCTACCTCGTATCGGCTAAGCCTTGCCGATTAAAACACTCAAATACTTTGCCTATTGCACGTGACGCCCCGCTCGCCGCCATTTAGCAATAGGCATTTAAGTTAGCAATCCGTCAGATCACTTGATAACGCGCTTGCCCTTTCGCTCGAATGGAAAACGCTTGGCTTAGCCTTATTTTGATCGCCGACTAAAGGGGTTAAATTGTCAATATACTGCCCGATTTCCTGGCGATTTTTCTTGTTTAAGTACGGAATTTCCCCCAGTTTAGGCGCTTGAATATGTTGCTCAAGATAGGCGATATTTTCTGCGTAGTACTCACTGCCAGGGTTAATGCGATTGGCGATCCAGCCTACCAAAGGCAATCCTTGGGCCAAAATGGCTTGCTGCGTTAATAGGGCGTGATTCAAACAGCCCAACTCAACCCCAACCACCATCACAACGGGCAGGGTTTGCTCGACAACCCAATCGGATAAACAGCGATGTTCATCAATCGGTACGTGCCACCCTCCTGCACCTTCGACCAACACCCAGTCCGCCTGTGACGCCAGTGTTCGTAACCCTTCGGTTAAACACTCAAAGCGAATAGGGGTGTGCTGATCTAGGGCGGCAATATGGGGCGAAGCGGCAATAGGTAGCGCATAGGGGTTCACTTCTTGATATGTCATTGGCTGTGTCGAGTGTTGCTGTAAGCACAATGCATCGGCATTGACATAACCTTGCTCAGTCAGTTCACACCCAGCGGCAACCGGCTTATAGCCGCAAGTTGTCCACCCCTGTGCGGCCAACGCCTGCAACAGCGCTTTTGAGGCCACGGTTTTACCGACATCGGTATTAGTACCGGTAATATAAAACGCATTGTTCATGGTAATAGACTCCCTATTCCTACTTGGTAAGTCACTTTTTTTTCTGAATCGGTCACAGA
Source organism: Vibrio sp. (assembly GCA_041587235.1). Lineage (GTDB taxonomy): Bacteria > Pseudomonadota > Gammaproteobacteria > Enterobacterales > Vibrionaceae > Vibrio. The sequence goes on along the minus strand of JBFGYW010000078.1, from coordinate 5,362 downwards.
TTGTGATTCAAAGGCCCTTTCGAGTTTAAGCAGTGTCTTGCGATTTAACATCTGTTCTTTTCTTTGCTCGACATACGTCGCACCAATCCCCTTTAAATCGCGTAATAGGTCAATGACGCGTTGAAAATTCAAAGTGATGGTTTCTAATCGTAAATGCGCTGCGCCTGTAGCCACTTGCGCCATCTCAATATTGGCTTGATTAACGTTGAGAAAACGATTGATATGAGGGTGTAAACCGGCTTGGCAATACGCTTGCTGTAACTCGATTAAAGAGCCATCGAGCAAGGTCGAAAAATGAGCTTGACCCTCCGGTTTGAGCACCCGTTGTATTTCCGCCAGGGCCACAGAGAGCGGTTGACACCACTGCAACGCTAAGTTTGACACGACAAGGTCGACGCTTTGACTAAGCAGGGGTAAGCACTGCGCATCGGCCACTAAGTAGCTTACCTTTGCATCGCCACATCGGCCTTGTGCCTGTTGATGCATTGTTAAAGATAAATCAATGCAGGTAACCCGAGCGCCTCTTGCTAAGCATTGCTGCGCCATAAACCCAGTTCCTGAGCCAATATCGACCACGTGTTTGCCAGTTAAATCTTGGTCAAGTAATGCCATAACTCGCTCGCCAACTTGACGTTGAAAATGAGCATGACGGTCATAATGCTGAGCGGCGCGACTGAAGCAATGGGCAATCGACTGCTGGCGCTTGTTCGGGCAACCAGACATCGGTAGTGTTTCTGATAATCTCATGGTGATCACTTGGTTAAGTTGTGCTGTTTTAGGCAAGACACCAAAGCCATCACCTGCTCGCGGCTGTGATTGGCGGTCAGTGTAATTCGCAAACGGCTAGTACCAGAGGGTACGGTAGGCGGCCGGATGGCACTGACCCAAAACCCTTGTTGTTGTAATGCGTTTACCATCGTCTGCAAACGACTAAGATCTGCGATCACAAATGGTTTGATCGCGGTTTCCGTATAGACATAACCCGGTTCACTGTATAGGTGTTGATCGTAGAGCTGACACAGAGTCTGTAACTTATCTCGGCGCCAATCTTGTTTTTTAATGATCTCAAGGGCTTGTGTTAGAGCATAAGCCTGAGCCGGCGGTATGGCGGTAGAATACACATGATGTTTGGCAAACTGAGTCAGATAGTCACCATAAGTGTGATCGCAAAGAATGGCTGCCCCAGAGAGGCCAAACGCCTTGCCAAACGTGACCACCAAAAAGTCGGACCGAACGCCAGCAAGATGAGCACTGCCTTTGCCTTGCTCCCCCATTACCCCTATGCCGTGAGCATCATCAATAATAGTCACCACCTCATCATAGTCCTGGCATTGCTGCGCCATCTTAGCCAATGGAGCACGGTCACCATCCATACTAAACACCCCTTCTGTGACCAGTAAGGTCGGGGCTTGCTCAGTTTTAGCCAACAACTGGCCAAGGTGACTCATATCGTTGTGTCGAAAACGCAGCAACTTTGCTGGTGTCGCCAAAGACGCTTCTATTAACGACGCGTGATTGAGTTTGTCTTGCAGACAATAATCACCAGCGCGTAATAAGGTCATCAATAACGCTTGGTTGGCGCTAAAACCCGAGTTGAACAACACCGCCGAATCATACCCAAGCCAATCGCACAATTGCTCACTCAACTCCTGATGGGCAGGACTAAATCCAGTCACCATCGGTGACGCTGCGCTACCGCACCCAAATAACGTCAGACCTTGTTGCCACGCTCTGACCAGCATGGCTTCATTGGCCAACCCTAAGTAGTCATTGCTGGAAAAATTGACATAGCGATGACCGCCTTGTTCGAGGATAACTTGATTACCGGCAAGTTTTGGCACTAACTGGCGCGTGAGTCCTCGTTCACGGCGTGTTGCCAACTGCTTTGTGACACGGGCTTTAAAGTGTGGCATCGTAAAATAAATCGTCCTTACTCGCCTTGGCTGGACTGGCTTGTTCGGCAATTTGGGCCAGTAAGACTTCACTTTGCACTTGGTCAGGTTTATGGCTCACGTGTTGGCGATTAATTCCCAATCGATTGAAAAGCTGTAAATCTTTATCTTCACTTGGGTTCGGCGTTGTGAGCAGCTTACAACCGTAAAAAACCGAGTTAGCGCCCGCTAAAAAGCACAACGCTTGGGTTTCTTCACTCATGGTTTCACGACCTGCGGAAAGTCGTACTGCCGATTGAGGCATCATGATCCTCGCCATCGCGATTAAGCGAATAAAATCGAAAGGGTCGACATCTTCAGCATCTTCAAGTGGTGTGCCTTTGACTTTCACCAGCATGTTGATCGGTACGCTTTCTGGCTGTGGCGTTAAATTCGCTAATTCAATTAATAGCCCCAAGCGGTCGCGATCGCTTTCCCCCATACCTATGATACCGCCAGAGCAGATTTTCATCCCCGCATCGCGAACGTGACTTAAAGTGTCTAGACGATCTTGATAGCTCCGAGTAGTAATGATATTGCCGTAGTATTCTGCTGAAGTATCTAAGTTGTGATTGTAGTAATCTAACCCTGCTTGAGACAGTTGCTCGGCTTGATCGGTACTCAACATACCCAGTGTCATACAGGTTTCCAGTCCCATTTCTTTCACGCCTTGGATCATTTGTACCAAATAAGGCATGTCTCGCTGTTTGGGGTTTTTCCAAGCCGCGCCCATACAAAAACGCGTTGAGCCGGCCTGTTTAGCTTTTTTTGCCGAGGCCAAGACCGCTTCGACTTCCATCAGTTTCTCTTTTTCGACTCCGGTATCATAACGGGCACTTTGCGGGCAATATTTGCAATCTTCCGGGCAAGCGCCGGTCTTTATAGAAAGCAAAGTACTGACTTGAACTTGGTTGGCGGGGTGATGCTGACGGTGAACTTGCTGCGCTTCAAACAGTAAATCCATAAATGGCATCGCCATCATTGCTTCGACCTGTTGATAGGTCCACAGTTGTTTATTTTGCACATTGCCCTCTGCATTGTGGATATTTTTATTTGGTTAGTCTACCTTTGTTCGCTACACTGTCAACACAAATAAAAATTAAAGGTTTACAAAAGAGCACTTAATGAACAAAACAGACTTGCACTTTGATCAGCAACACATTTGGCACCCTTACACCTCTACTCTGTCGCCACTGCCTTGCTATCCCGTCACCCGTGCCGATGGGGTGTATTTAACCCTTGAAAATGGCCAAACGCTCATTGATGGTATGTCCTCTTGGTGGGCCGTGATCCACGGATACAATCACCCAGATCTCAATCGCGCACTTCACGAGCAAATTGATCAAATGGCCCATGTTATGTTCGGTGGTCTAACTCACCAACCTGCAGTAAAGCTGTGTCAGCAGTTACTGAGCTTGTGCCCTGACAATCTAGATAAGGTTTTTTTGTCCGATTCTGGCTCAGTGGCGGTCGAAGTCAGTTTAAAAATGGCTTTGCAGTACTGGCAAAGTAAAGGGCAACAAAGAAAACAGTTTTTGACCTTGAGGCACGGTTATCACGGAGATACCTTTGCTGCGATGTCAGTGACGGATCCCGACAATTCAATGCATCACATCTACAAGGGTTTTTTGCCTGAACACCGCTTTGTCTCCTCGCCCAACACCGCGTTTGACGACCAATGGGATGACAGTGATTGTGATGAACTCGAACAAGTCTTAGCGCAAGATCACCAACAGTTCGCCGCTGTGATTTTGGAGCCGATTGTACAAGGGGCTGGAGGCATGCGTTTTTATCATCCGCGATATTTACAGCGGGTACGCGAGTTGTGCGACCATTATCAACTTTTGCTGGTCATTGATGAAATTGCCACTGGCTTTGGCCGTACGGGTAAGTTGTTTGCCTGCCAGCACGCGGATATCAAACCCGACATCCTCTGTGTCGGGAAGGCACTAACGGGGGGATATATGTCACTGGCGGCCACCCTTACCACCAAAGACGTCGCCGATACCGTGTGTCGCGGTGAGGCGGGGTGCTTTATGCACGGACCGACGTTTATGGCAAACCCATTGGCCTGTCGCGTGGCCAGTGCCAGTCTCAGCTTGATACAAGAGGGAAAATGGCAGCAACAAGTTCAACAGATAGAAGCGTTTTTTAAGCGCCATTGGCCACAGTTACAACATATTGAGGGGGTTAAATCGGTGCGATATTTAGGAGCGATTGCGGTAGTCGAAACCCAGCGAGCGGTAGACTTGGCCAAAATACAGCAGCACTTTGTCAAATGTGGGGTATGGATAAGACCATTTGGGCGTTTGATTTACATCATGCCGCCCTATTGTATTAAACCTGCGCAATTACTGACCTTATATCACGCGATTGAATCAGCGTTACACCAAGCCGATCTCTTTGTCGGCAACACAGATTAATACCCGTTTTACATATAAAAAAAGCGAAGGCAGAAACCTTCGCTTGATGTCTTCTCAACCGGCATTATCCAATATGCGTTAGGCCACCCATGTACTTGTGCAGTACCTGAGGGATTTCAATCCGGCCATCCGCTTGTTGATTGTTTTCCAAAATCGCCACCATAGTTCGGCCAACCGCCAAACCAGAGCCATTAAGGGTGTGAACAAGCTCAGGTTTCTTCTCGCCTTTACGACGGAAACGCGCTTGCATACGACGGGCTTGGAAATCCCACATGTTTGAACAGGAAGAAATTTCGCGGTAAGTCTTTTGAGCAGGAACCCAAACTTCCAAGTCGTAAGTTTTACAAGCGCCAAAGCCCATGTCACCGGTACACAAAATCACTTTGCGGTACGGCAGCTCTAACAGTTGCAACACTTTTTCTGCGTGAGAAGTCAAAGACTCAAGCGCTTCCATCGATGCTTCTGGCTTGGTGATTTGCACCAGCTCAACTTTGTCAAATTGGTGCATGCGGATCAAACCGCGGGTATCACGGCCATAAGAACCGGCTTCTGAGCGGAAGCACGGGGTGTGAGCGGTCATTTTAATCGGTAAATCCGCTTCATCTGTGATGGTATCGCGCACTAAGTTTGTCAAGGGCACTTCAGCGGTTGGGATCAAAGATAATTTACGCGGCTCCTCATCATTGACTTTTTCCACTAAAGGCTCTGTGTGAAAGAGATCTTTGCCAAATTTCGGTAACTGACCTGTGCCGTAAAGGCTGTCTGTATTAACCAAATAAGGGACGTACATCTCAGTGTAACCGTGCTCGTCAGTGTGCAGATCCAACATAAACTGAGCAATGGCACGGTGCAGACGCGCGAATTGACCTTTCATTACGATAAAACGCGCGCCAGTGATCTTAGTCGCGCTCGCAAAATCTAAGCCATCGCCCATTTCACCAAGATCAACGTGATCTTTTACTTCAAAATCGTATTCTTTTGGCTCACCCCAACGTGCCACTTCTACGT
>JBFGYW010000077.1:0-13663 GCA_041587235.1 Vibrio sp. | reverse complement strand
GTCTACTCTATTTGCTCAAGGACAATGCACGGTACTTCGAATACCATGTAACCTTCCATAGCGATTCGAACTATAACAGTGCATCTGATTATCAGCAATCAGCTTTCGCACTAAGAACTTAAAAAAGTGAGCTTTAGCGCTATTCCTGAGTACAGTTGGCGATTTATCCATCGTTCGTTGAACTTGCTATGGCAGCAAAGGAGAAATGCGATGCGAAAATCTTGCGAAACTGTTATAAAGTGCCTTTAGGTCTGCCTAGCATTCTAGCTGGCCACGGGACAAGCCAAAGAACGATACGATCGCCATGAATGAGATAAAAACCCCTGTACAACTGTTGGACATTGATGCTGATATGGCAGGCCAACGAGTCGACAACTTTTTACGCAACCATTTGAAGACAGTACCGAAAAGTCTGATTTATCGCATCATTCGCAAAGGGGAAGTCCGAGTGAATAAAAAGCGAGTAAAGGCCGAATACAAACTCAAAGCCAACGACGTGGTGCGTGTGCCCCCTGTCGTGATGGAAGTCAGTGAGACGCCTATCGCTCCGGTCAACACCAATTTGGAACGGGTGAAAAGTTTAGCCGATGACATTTTGTATGAAGACAATCACCTGCTTATTCTCAATAAACCGTCTGGTTTAGCGGTACACGGTGGCAGTGGCTTAAAATTTGGTGCCATCGAAGCCCTGAGAGCACTGAGGCCAGAATGCCGTTTTCTCGAGCTAGTACACCGGATTGACCGCGATACCTCAGGTTTGTTGTTAATTGCCAAAAAGCGCTCTGCACTTAGGCATTTACAAGCTCAGTTTCGCAACAAAACAGTACAAAAATACTATTTTGCCTTGGTGATGGGGCAATGGGACAGCCGGTGTAAAAAAGTCACGGCGCCACTGCACAAAAACGAGGTCAACAGCATTGTACGTGTCAACCAAGATGGCAAGCCCTCGGATACTCGTTTTAAAATCCTCGAACGCTTTGAACAGGCCACTTTACTACAAGCCAGCCCGGTGACAGGCCGTACCCATCAAATTCGCGTTCACTGTCAATACACGGGTCACCCGATCGCCTGGGATGATCGATATGGCGATCAACGCTTTGATGCCTATTTGCGCCCATCGGGTCTACAACGATTGTTTTTACACGCGGCGAACATTCAATTTAACCACCCCGAAGACGACCGAGCGGTGACCTTTGATGCCCCTATCGATGCTACATTGCAAAAAGCGCTTGAATGGTTGCGTCGTTAGGGGAATCAATCAGTATTGGAGTGCATCAACGCCTTCGTTGTCTAATAGTTTTATTAGTGCAATCAAGGGCAAACCGATGAGGCTGTTTGGGTCATCGCCGCGTAAACGTTCAAATAAGGCGATACCAAGGCCTTCGGCTTTAAAGCTACCGGCACAGTAGAGAGGTTGTTCCTTTTCGACATAGGCTTCGATTTGAGCTTGGGTTAATTGGCGAAAGTGAACCTCGAATGTTTCTAAGTGTGTTTGGCATTGCAAAGAGCCAGAATGGTACAATGCAAGGCCGGTGTAAAAAGTGATCACTTTACCACTTTGGTTTTGCAATTGCTCAATGGCTTTGGCCTTGGTTAGCGGTTTACCAAGGATTTTCCCATCGACGACACAGACTTGATCGCTGCCAATGACTAAGCTATCTGTTGCAGTGGCGCAACTCATGGCTTTGGTTTTCGCCAAGCGCAAAACTAAGTCTTTGGCGCTTTCATTCGGGTGAGGGGTTTCGTCGCAATCGGGTCGAGCGCAGGTAAAGGGAATGGCCAGCTTTTCTAGTAAAGTTTTGCGAAACGGCGAGCTAGAGGCTAAAACTAAAGGGGTATCCATGCGTGTCCTCTTTAAATGGGATTGAGCTAACAAAAGATAATGCTATTATAACGTCAGTCTACGTCGCATAATAGTTTGGTGGAAAAAGCGCTTTTTTTGCTTTTTTCTTTGACTAATTTTAATTTGGAAGATAATATTCGCGCCCTATGCAAAAGGTAAAAATACCCCGTTCGGTTGATCCGGCAAAAGCAGCACAAAAACGTTTGGATTATAATGGTATTATTCAAACAAGCTTGTTTAAGCGCTTGGATGAAACAACCGCAGGTGTAAAACGTGATGCGTCAGTATCATTGTCTTTTGAACTGGATCAGCAACGTCTTGTGGTTATCTCTGGTAAAGCTAACCTCGATGTTGATTTAATCTGTCAGCGATGCAACGAGACATTTTCTCATGCGATCGATGTCGAGTTCACTTATACACCGTTTTACAGTGAAAAAAGTGAGCAAGACGCACCGGAAGAGTATGATTTGGTAGATCTAAACGAATACGGTGAAGTCGATTTAATTCAGTTGATAGAAGATGAGTTCATACTTTCATTGCCACAAGTGGCGATGCACGATGATGCAGAGTGTTCCGTCGATTCAAATAATATGGTGTTTGGTGAACTTCCTGACGAAGTAGAGGAAACCAAGCCAAACCCGTTCGATGTTTTAAATAGCTTAAAACGTTAAACGTGTTAAGTTAAAACCCATAACATAGGAGTAGGGTCAATGGCCGTACAAAAAAACCGTAAAACCCGTTCTAAACGTGGTATGCGTCGTTCACATGATGCATTGACTACAGCTGCACTGTCTGTCGACGCAACTTCAGGTGAAACTCACCTACGTCACAATGTAACTGCTGAAGGTTACTACCGTGGCAAAAAGGTTATCAACAAGTAAGTTGATCAGCCTTTGAACATGATTACCGTTGCATTCGATGCGATGGGCGGGGATTACGGTCCTCGCGTTACAGTGCCTGCTATTGTGCAGGCACTGTCACATTTCCCCGAGCTAAAAGTGATTGTCGTCGGCGATGAGACGAAAATTGCGCACGCGCTCAACACCATCGGTTATCAAGCCGATCACCGCTTGACTATTCACCACACTGAACGCGTTGTCCAAGACAGTGACAAACCTTCCTATGCCTTGCGTCACGGGCAGGATACGTCGATGCAAATTGCGATAGATTTGGTGGCCAAATCCACCGCGGATGCCTGTGTCAGTGGCGGAAATACCGGGGCATTAATGGCTCTTTCGCGTTACGCTTTGAAACTGTTGCCAGGGATTGAACGCCCAGCACTCGTATCGCGTTTACCGACATCAACGGGCCAATTTTCTTGGATGCTCGATTTAGGGGCCAATGTCGCTTGTGATGCCGATAGCTTATTTCAATTTGCCATTATGGGGGCGGCATTAGCAGAGCAACCCTTACAGCGCAATCCGCGTGTGGCGATCTTAAATGTTGGGGCTGAGCAAATTAAAGGCAATGATTTGGTCAAACGTTGCGCAGCGATGCTTGACCAAAGCAAAGCCATTGATTTTATCGGCTATATTGAAGGTCATCAATTATTACATAATACCGCAGATGTGATAGTGTGTGATGGCTTTGTGGGTAATGTGTGTCTCAAAGCCACTGAGGGCACAGCCCAATTATTTTTTGATAAGATACAAAAGAATATGATGGCATCAACAGTGAAAGCTTGGATTGCTCGAAAACTGTTCGCCTCGTTATTTGATGAACTTAAAACCTTGAAACCCGACCACTATAACGGTGCAAGTTTGCTAGGATTGCGCGGCATTGTCATAAAAAGTCATGGAAGTGCTGACATCGACGCAGTAGTAAGTGCGATTGGTGAAGCAATCCACGAGGTCAAACAACAGGTTCCCGCTCGAATCAGTGAGCGTCTGGAAGCGGTTTTACTCGAGAGGCATTATTAGTCTTCATGTATAGCAAAATTTTAGGAACAGGCAGCTACCTGCCGACTCAAGTCCGTTCGAATGCGGATTTAGAAAAAATGGTAGACACGAGTGATGAGTGGATCGTAACCCGTACTGGGATCAAAGAACGACGTATTGCCGCTGAGAATGAAACCGTCGCCGATATGGCTTGCGAGGCAGCGAAAAATGCCATCGAGATGGCGGCAATCGACAAAAACGACATCGACCTTATTATAGTGGCGACCACCAGTGGCAGCCATTCTTTCCCCTCATCGGCATGCCAAGTACAAGGCAAACTGGACATCCACGGGTGTCCAGCGTTTGATATTGCCGCGGCTTGTACCGGATTTGTTTACGCCTTATCTGTCGCCGATCAACACATCAAATCAGGGATGTGTAAAAAGGTATTGGTCATCGGTGCCGATGCTCTGTCTAAAACCTGCGATCCGACCGACCGCTCAACCATCATTTTGTTTGGTGATGGGGCAGGGGCTGTGGTCCTTGGCGCCAGCGAAGAACCAGGTATCATTTCGACCCACTTGTATGCCGACGGTCAGTTTGGTGAATTATTGAGTTTAGAAACCCCTGAGCGTGGACAAGATGCCGATAAGTGGCTTCATATGGCCGGTAATGAGGTATTTAAAGTGGCGGTCACCCAGTTGTCGCGGTTGGTTAAAGATACGCTTGCCGCCAACAATATGGACAAATCTGAGCTAGATTGGTTGGTGCCTCATCAGGCCAATTTGCGAATTATTTCTGCCACCGCTAAAAAGTTAGACATGTCGTTAGACCAAGTGGTTGTGACGCTTGATCGTCACGGTAATACCTCAGCGGCCACCGTGCCAACGGCATTGGATGAAGCCGTTCGCGACGGTCGTATTCAACGCGGTCAAAACTTGCTGCTTGAAGCGTTTGGTGGCGGTTTTACTTGGGGCTCAGCACTCGTACGATTTTAATCATTGCGTTGCCTATAAGGTAGCGTTCACTTTGACTTACAAGGACATATCACGATGAGTAAATTCTCAGTGGTCTTTCCAGGACAAGGCTCACAAGCGGTGGGCATGTTAGCGGATTTAGCCAGCCAATTTGAGGTTGTTGAGCAGACTTTTGCTCAAGCATCAGAGGTGTTGGGTTACGATTTATGGGCTTTGGTCCAAAATGGCCCAGTTGACGATCTCAATCAAACCTTTCGCACTCAACCGGCGTTACTTGCGGCATCCGTTGCGATTTGGCGAGTTTGGCAACATCAAGAACGCCCGTTGCCCGCAGTCGTGGCCGGTCACAGCTTAGGTGAGTACTCGGCCCTAGTGTGTGCTGGTGTGATTGATTTTCAAGCGGCGATTAAACTGGTTGCTCTGCGCGGTCAATTAATGCAAGAAGCGGTTCCGGCCGGGACGGGCGCCATGTACGCGATCATTGGCCTAGCTGACGACGCAATTGCCCAAGCTTGCCAACAAGCAGCACAAGGTGATGTCGTTTCACCGGTAAACTTTAACTCGCCAGGCCAAGTGGTTATCGCTGGAGAAAAGGCAGCGGTTGAACGCGCAGGGGCTTTGTGTAAAGAAGCCGGTGCTAAACGCGCATTGCCTTTGCCTGTTTCTGTGCCTTCTCACTGCGCTTTAATGAAACCGGCGGCGGACAAATTAGCCGAAGCGCTCGAGTCGATTGAGTTTAATTCTCCTGTCATCCCAGTGATCAACAATGTCGATGTGGCGGCACAAACCGATCCTCAAGAAATAAAACAGGCCTTGGTCAAACAACTTTATAGCCCAGTGCGCTGGACAGAATGCGTAGAAACCATGCACGCACAAGGTGTAGAACAATTGCTTGAGTTTGGTCCGGGCAAGGTTCTCACTGGCCTGACAAAACGAATTGTAAAAGCCCTCAATGCGTCTGCTGTTAACGATCTTGCATCGTTAGAGGCTGTGACGCTTTAAAAGGAAAAAGAAATGACTGATTTACACAACCTAGAAGGTCAAGTGGCGCTTGTCACTGGTGCGAGCCGCGGTATTGGCCGTGCAATTGCTGAAACGCTTGTTGCCCGTGGCGCAACTGTCATTGGCACGGCAACCTCTGAGAAGGGTGCTGCCGCGATCAGCGAGTATCTAGGGGACAATGGCCAAGGTTTTGCGCTTAACGTGACAGAACCGGAGTCAATTGAGCAAACATTGAAATCGATCAATGACGCGTACGGGGCAATTGATATCCTGATCAACAATGCTGGCATTACTCGCGACAATTTGTTGATGCGTATGAAAGACGATGAGTGGACCGATATTATGGACACCAACCTGACGTCAATTTTTCGATTGTCAAAGGCCGTATTGCGCGGCATGATGAAAAAACGTCAAGGGCGCATCGTCAATGTGGGCTCGGTTGTGGGTACTATGGGTAACCCAGGACAAGCGAACTATGCTGCTGCAAAAGCCGGTGTCATTGGTTTTACCAAGTCTATGGCGCGCGAAGTGGCCTCTCGTGGCGTAACGGTCAACACAGTTGCCCCTGGTTTTATTGAAACTGATATGACAAAAGCGTTGAATGATGAGCAACGTGCTGCTACTTTGGCGAATGTTCCAGCAGGTCGTCTCGGTGACCCTCGTGAAATTGCTGAAGCTGTGGTATTTTTAGCGTCTCCTGCTGCTGCGTACATTACAGGTGAAACCCTGCACGTAAACGGCGGTATGTATATGGTTTAAATTTGGTTGTTATTGCGCCATAATTTAAACTCAAAATGTAGTTAAAATCGGTTATAATCGCGAAAATTGTGGTTTGACCACGAAAGTTGTTCTTGCAACTTTTAATAGATTGAATAAACTACGGAAAACATCGCACTAAAGCGAAATCTGTAAAGGAAAAGAAAAAATGAGCAACCTCGAAGAACGCGTAAAGAAAATCATTGTTGAACAACTAGGTGTTGATGAAGCTGAAGTAAAAAACGAAGCTTCTTTCGTCGATGACCTAGGTGCTGATTCTCTAGACACAGTTGAGCTAGTTATGGCTCTAGAAGAAGAATTCGACACTGAAATCCCAGACGAAGAAGCTGAGAAAATTACTACTGTTCAAGCTGCGATTGACTACGTAACTAACGCTCAGTAATCTCTCCTCAGGCGGTCACCTTGGCCGCCTGTGTTTTAATGTCTTCTGTCCCTCATAGAAACTATTCAATACCCGGAGAATAAAATCGTGTCCAAGCGTCGTGTCGTTGTTACCGGCATGGGTATGTTGTCACCGGTAGGCAACAATGTAGATTCCTCATGGAAAGCCCTGCTCGCTGGTCAAAGTGGTATCGTTGATATCGAACACTTTGATACCACCAATTTTTCAACCCGTTTTGCTGGTCTTGTTAAAGATTTCGACTGTACTGAGTACATGACCAAAAAAGATGCCCGTAAAATGGATCTTTTCATTCAGTACGGTATCGCGGCTGGCATTCAAGCTCTCGATGATTCGGGCTTAGTTATCGATGATAACAATGCAGACCGCGTGGGTGTCGCTATTGGTTCAGGTATTGGTGGCCTTGAGCTGATCGAAAATGGTCATCAAGCGTTGGTAGAAAAAGGCCCTCGTAAAGTCAGCCCATTCTTTGTTCCTTCAACCATCGTCAATATGGTTGCGGGCAATCTTTCTATTATGCGTGGTTTGCGTGGCCCTAATATCGCCATTTCAACCGCGTGTACCACTGGCTTGCACAACATTGGCCATGCGGCACGTATGATTGCCTATGGCGATGCTGAAGCTATGGTAGCGGGCGGCTCTGAAAAAGCATCCACGCCGCTTGGTATGGCCGGCTTCGGTGCGGCTAAAGCGCTGTCTACACGCAATGATGAGCCACAAAAAGCCTCTCGTCCTTGGGACAAAGACCGCGATGGTTTTGTTCTCGGCGATGGCGCGGGTGTGATTGTGCTTGAAGAATATGAACACGCCAAAGCGCGTGGGGCAAAAATCTACGCTGAACTGGTCGGTTTTGGCATGTCTGGCGATGCGTATCACATGACGTCGCCAAGCGAAGACGGCTCAGGCGGCGCTCTTGCGATGGAAGCGGCATTACGCGATGCGGGTATCAGTGGCGAGCAAGTGGGTTATGTTAACGCTCACGGCACCTCAACCCCTGCAGGTGATGTTGCAGAAGTTAAAGGCATCAAGCGCGCGCTTGGCGAAGCCGGTGCGAAACAGGTTAAGGTTTCTTCGACTAAATCGATGACGGGCCACCTATTAGGCGCTGCCGGTTCGGTTGAAGCCATTATCACTATTTTGTCTTTGGTCGACCAAAAAGTTCCGCCAACGATCAACCTCGACAATCCAGAAGAAGGGTTGGACATTGATCTCGTGCCTCATGTTGCCCAAGAGGTGCAAATGGAGTACGCGGTGTGTAACTCGTTTGGCTTTGGTGGTACCAACGGCTCTTTAGTGTTTAAAAAACACGACTGATCATCGTCGCCAAGTTTGATAAGATAAACGCGGTTCAGTGCTTAGCATTGAGCCGTTTTTTTTGGCGCTGACTTTGGTTTGATTCTCATACCAATAATAGATTCTGGGAGTAGCGATGTTTTGGCGTAATGGCAAGATAATTGAACAGATTGATGTTCGCGACCGCAGTTTTCAATACGGCGATGGCTGTTTCACCACCATACTCGTCAAAGACAAGGTGATGCAACACTGGCCTTTACATCAGCAGCGGTTACAACTGGCTTGTCAGCGCTTGGGTATCGAGGAGCCAAATTGGTCTCAGTTATTATTAGAGACAGAAACCGTGTTACTCGACTTGCCTCGCTCTGGGGTGAAAATTCACCTTTCTCGCGGCATTGGTGGACGAGGTTATCAGTGTCAGGGCGTTGATGGCCCATCGATTGTGATCAGCACTTTTGACTATCCTAAGCACTATCAACAATGGCATCGCGACGGCATTGCTTTAGCTGTGTCACAAGTTAAATTGGGTATAACCCTTTACTTGCCGGTATCAAGCACAATAACCGTCTAGAGCAAATTCTCGCCAAACAATCACTGCAAGGTGACAATTATTCAGATGCTGTGATGCTCAATATTGAAGACCAAGTGATTGAAACCACAGTGGCTAATCTATTTTGGTTCAAAAACAATGTGCTATATACTCCTAGCCTCGAGTGTAGCGGGGTTTGTGGTGTCATGCGCAAGGTAGTGATTGATACCGCACGGCGATTGGGTCTCGAATGTCAGCAAGGCGATTACTCTCTCTCGGCACTGCTCGGTGCGCAAGAAGTGTTTGTCACCAATTGCTTAATGGAGGTTGTCCCTGTCAATCAGATCCTCGCACAGCATTACCACTTTAAAACAATAACTCAACGATTGCAGGAAGAAATACTGTCGTGATAAAAAAAATTGTATTGGTGTTACTGGCCTTGGCCTTATTTCTGGCGGCCGCTGTTTGGTGGGCATTGCAGCAAACAGAACAATGGTTAACACAACCTTTAGCGGTCACTGAAGCTCGCTTGTTAACGGTACCTGCGGGCAGTAATTACCACAGTGTTATCCGCCAACTCGAATCGCAGCACTGGATTCAAGACTCGCGGGTTAAAAAGCTCGTCCCACGTCTTTATCCTAACTTGATTCAGGTAAAAAAAGGCACCTATAAAATTGAACCGGGTTTGACGCTAGAACACTTACTCAATACTTTGGTCTCTGGCCAAGAGCACCAGTTTTCAATGACCTTCATCGAGGGCAGTACCTTTGCACAATGGCGCGAGACATTAAAAGCAAGTCCCCATATCAAGCATACGCTCACGGGTTTAGAAGAAGCGCAAATCGCGCAAAAATTAGGGTTAGAAACCGACAAGGTCGAAGGTTGGCTATTGCCAGAAACCTATCACTATACTGAAGGGACTACCGATTTAGCGATTTTAATCCGTGCCCAGCGCAAATTGTCACATGCTCTAGAGCAAGCCTGGCAACAAAAACAAACTGATTTGCCATTAAACAGCCCCTATCAAGCTCTGATCTTAGCGTCGATTATTGAAAAAGAAACGTCGATCGACAGTGAAAGGGGGACGGTCGCCTCGGTGTTTGTCAATCGCTTGCGAAAGGGCATGCGACTACAGACCGACCCCACCGTCATTTATGGCCTGGGCTCGGCCTATGATGGCAATATTACGCGCAAAGATTTACGTCAGCCGACACCGTATAATACTTATGTGATCAATGGCCTGCCACCCACGCCAATTGCCATGGTCAGCGCCCAATCGATACAAGCGGCATTAAATCCGCAGCAGACCCCTTACTACTATTTTGTCGCGACCGGTAATGGCGGCCATCGTTTTTCAACAACGCTGGCAGAACACAACCGCGCCGTTCGTGCTTATCTAAAAGAGTTAAAGAAAAAATGAGTCATGGAAAATTTATTGTCATTGAAGGTTTAGAAGGCGCGGGGAAAAGTACCGCGATCAATACCATTAACCAAGTGTTACGCGAATCTGGAGTGGCTGAGGTTGTCAACACTCGCGAGCCTGGCGGTACGCAAATTGCAGAAAAAATGCGTGCTTTGGTCAAGCAAGAGGTGGCCGGTGAAACGCTCGAAGATATGAGTGAATTGCTTTTGATGTACGCCGCTCGTCTGCAATTGGTCAATCAAGTAATAAAGCCTGCACTTGAAAAAGGCCATTGGGTTGTGGGGGATCGCCATGATTTATCCTCACAAGCTTATCAAGGGGGAGGCCGTCAGATCGATCCTCAGGTCTTGTCACAGCTTAAGCAGTTAACGCTTGGTGATTTTAAACCGGACTTCACATTGTATATGGATATCGAACCTAGCTTAGGCTTAAAGCGTGCAAGGGGGCGGGGAGAGCTCGATAGAATTGAAAAAATGGATTTGAGCTTTTTTGTCCGCAGTCGAGCGCGTTATCTCGCCCTCGCTGAGCAAGACTCGTCCATTATCACTATTGACGCCAGTCAGCCGATTGATACCGTTAACCAACAAATCCGCCAGGCATTACTGGCCTGGTTAGCGACTCAGTAGGGGGGCACGATGGCAATTCAACCTTGGCTGCAAAGGGTGGCGGATCAATGGCTCAAGGCGATTGAAGCAGAGACCATTGGCCATAGCCTGATTCTGCACTCAAAAATAGAATTGGGCGCGCAGGGGTTAATCGATTTGTGGTCAAACAGTCTCTTGTGTCCTCATCCCGGTCAAGCGTGTGGTTTTTGTCACAGTTGCCAATTGTTCGGCAGTGGCAATCACCCAGATTATCACCTTATTCAGCCCGATAAACCCGGCGCAAACATAAGTGTTGACCAAATTCGAAACGGTCTCAAAAAAGCGCAAGAGTCCTCTCAATTGGGCGGTTTTCGCGTGTTTGTGATCACCCCAGCGGAGCAGATGAATGCGGCTGCTGCCAATGCGTTATTAAAAACCTTAGAAGAGCCCAGCCAAACGAGCTTTTTCTTGTTGGATTGTCAAGCACCACAACGCTTGTTGCCGACCATTCGCAGTCGTTGCCAGATGTGGTCGCTGCCGTTGCCAAGTCACGCCCAGGCCATGGCATGGTTGGCAGAGCAAGGCTATCAGGATATTCCAGCTTATGTGATGGCTCTGGCTCAAGGTTCGCCGATCGCTGCAAAGCAATTGTTGGATGAAAAAGCCCTCGCTGCGTTTGAAACTGGTCAGTCCCTATTGGTGAGCGTGTTAACCGATCATGATAGCGAATTGACTGAGGCGGTGACCTGGCTTGAAAAAGATCCACAGCGGCACGGTCAATGGTGGTGGTTTTTGCTAAACGATGCCCAGAAAGTCAAATTTGGTCAAGCCAGTCAATTTCACTCGTGCAGCGAACGTTTATTGCGCTGTGATTATGATGTGCTGTACCGCCAAAGCCAGGCTTGGATGCGTTTATTGGCTCAACTTCAAACGCAACCGGGGCTCAATACATCGTTAATGTTTTACAACTGGTTAATAGAAACAAGAGAGCATTTATGTTTATAGATTCACATTGTCATTTAGACAAACTCAGCTATGGCTCACAACACGTCGATGTCAAAGATGCGATTGCCAAAGCCCGCGCAGCCAAAGTGGATCAACTGCTTAGTGTCGGTGTGAGTTTAGCGGCATTTCCTAACATGCTGGCAATGATAGAACATGATCCCAAGGTTCATGCCTCGTGTGGAGTGCACCCTTTAGACGTTGAAAGCGACTTTGAATTGCAACAGTTTATTGACTATGCCAAACATCCCAAGGTGATTGCCATTGGTGAAACAGGGCTCGATTACCACTACTCGCCGGAGACCAAAGCTCTGCAGCAACTGCGTTTTGAACAACAAATAGACGTTGCGGTCGAATTAAACAAACCTTTGATCATTCATACTCGTGATGCGCGCGAAGATACTTTAGCGATGTTAAAAAATGGTGGGGTAGAGCGTTGCAAAGGGATCATTCACTGTTTTACTGAAGACCTCGATTTTGCTGAGCAAGCCATGGCGTTAGGTTTTTATATCTCTATCTCTGGTATCGTGACGTTTAAAGCGGCGAAAGAACTCCAGGAAGTGGTGAAGGCTTTGCCGATGGAACGTTTATTGATTGAAACCGATTCGCCATATCTCGCCCCAGTTCCTCATAGAGGAAAAGAAAACCAACCGGCCTATGTGGTGGAAGTGGCCTCATTTATTGCTCAGTTAAAAGGGTGCTCGCTGGCCCAGGTCGCGCAAACCACCAGTGATAATTTTGCGCGTTTGTTTTCGCTAAAATAAACCACGATGGCATTGGCTAGGCAAAGCGATGTTGGTTATTTGCCTAGTCAGCCAATGGTTTTTATCCATGACTTACTCTATTGATAAGTATTTTGCTCACCGGTTGACCTCGCGGGCTACTTCTTGCCCTTGCCGGTTAAATAGCCGCTATTTAGCGACTTTATCTTCTTTTTTCACCCTCATTTGCGCTCTAAGATCAAAGCGTGTAATGGTAGTGACGGATATACAATGAACTTTTGTGATTAATATCACTCATCGAAGTGCACTTTGTCGATGAAATTGCTGTGTTACTTATTTTCTATAAACTGTATTTTTATTACACATTAATCAGTAATGAGATAAAAATCATTTTATTTCAATTGCTTATCCAGTGGTTTGCCTTGTCTATTATTTGT
The DNA here is from genome assembly GCA_041587235.1 of Vibrio sp. Classification (GTDB taxonomy): domain Bacteria; phylum Pseudomonadota; class Gammaproteobacteria; order Enterobacterales; family Vibrionaceae; genus Vibrio. The sequence continues at coordinate 797 of JBFGYW010000077.1, read as the reverse complement.
TCATCTGTGATCTAATACTTATTTTTGAACATTCGTTTTTCTCCTTGTAGCATCCTTGACGGTCATCAATATATATTTAGAGCCGAAAAATAAACTAATGATGTTTATTTTTTGCTCGAGATAAATATCACCACGGGGGTAGTGATATGTCTTGATTCTTTTTATTTTTCTTAGGAGCACAAATTATGAAGAGCTTTTTTAGTAAGCTATCGCAAGCGTTAATGCTGCCGATCGCCTTACTGCCCGCCGCAGGCATTATGCTTGGTATCGGTGGTAGCTTTACCAACCCAGCCATGATTGAAGCGTATAACATCGGCATTTTAGAAACGGGCTCAGCACTGAACAGCTTTTTGCAAGTGATGACCGCTGCCGGAGGTATTGTTTTTGCTAACTTACCTGTGATGTTTGCCCTAGCAGTAGCGATTGGCTTTGCCCGCACCGAAAAAGGAGCGGCGGCATTGGCTGCTTTGATTTCATACCTAGTGATGAATGTTGCGATTGCTAAAACCTTGGTGGTCGGCGGTATGATTGATACGGCAACCAACACGGTGGTATTGCTTGGTGAGAGTTACCCAGGGGTGCTGACCAATACATTAGGGATTGAAAATACGCTGAGTATGGGCGTGTTCGGCGGTATTATTGCCGGTGCCTTCTCGGTTGTTTTGCACAATAAATACTCGCAAGTGAAACTACCTGATTACCTTGGTTTCTTCGGTGGTGCGCGTTTTGTCCCTATCGTCAGCGCATTCGCTGCACTTTTCTACGGTATTGTTTTAACCTTTATTTGGCCTTTTATC
>JBFGYW010000076.1:0-13696 GCA_041587235.1 Vibrio sp. | reverse complement strand
CCTTAGAGCGGGCTGAAAAAGGAATGTTGAGATTTAGATTTAGAGCAAGCGTGTTACTTACGGTATTGTTTACGGTATTGCTTACCCTGAAAGCCGGATCGCGCTTAAAACGGGCTCTTCGCTGCTAGCGCATGTTTATTTGAAGCGAGTGTTTATTTCAAACGAGTGTGTTTAAAGCGAACGATGGCTGCAAAAGAATTGGTGTCTTTGACTTAACGCTCGCCTTTGCGCTGAATGCTGTTGGACATGGCTTGCGGCTGGTGCTGACGGCCAGTTTGACCGCGCCAGCCGGCCCATAACCCGGATAACATGGCGCGAGCATGAGAGAAACGCGGCTTGGCAAATAAGGCGTAACACACAAAACGCGGCAACAGTTTTTTTAGCTCGGTGCGCTTCCACACCTTGGGCACATAGCCGCGCTTCATCAGCAGCATGGCATTGCGAAAATAATAAAAGTGACGCACCGGGCTGTGGTTGACAATTTTATGGCCGAACAGCTCAATCGGCGCTTCGCCCAGTTGATGCTCTAATACTACCTGTGGCCATTGCAATATTTGATAGCCCAAGTGATTGGCGCGCAGCCCCCACTCGATATCGACAAAATCGATAAACAACTTATCATCGTGCAGGCCGATTTTTTCCATTGCTGCCAAGTTGACTAAGCTGCCAGAAGTAATGGTGTAGGCCACTGGGTAAATCTGCTGCTTGTCGGCATCACTCATTGTGGCGGGATTGACACGCGAAATGCCTTGCTCATCAATGGTGATTAAATCGCCGAAACGGCCGAGGTTTTTCGCGCGATAACAAGGGCACAAGGCGGCAATGGTGGGCTTTTTCGCTTGCGCTTGTTGCTCGCCAATTTGACAGGCTTTATCAAACAATTGATGCAGTTGTTCGACACTGATGCGCGTGTCTTGATCAAACAGGGCGCACCACAAAGGCCCCGCAGTGGTGTAGGCCAACAGCGGCGGCAAGGTGACCGATTTGGTTAAATGCGGGCAAGGGATCGGCGACGGGGTACTCGGCTCAGATTGGTCAAAGTGCTGACCATTGACCACCGATTGTGCCCATTGCCCAGTAGTTTGGCGCGCTTGGGCACTGAGATGAGTGACCATGTGCAGGCCTTGATTTAGCGCCTTGGCAATGCCGAGATTGTTGTGATTGGCAATCCAATAGCGGGCCCAGGTTGGGGTGTTGATCACCCGATGACTTGGGGTGTTGTCGACCACCACGAGATTGACCGATTGGGCCAGCTGTTGCCAAAACTGCAGCGTTTCGGCATCGGGATGATACATGACCACCACTGCCCATAAGTTTGGTTGGTCAGGCCCTGTTGGTTGTTCGGCACGGCCTGGCGTCATTGCGCTCTGTCCATCTGCTTGCTGTTCATTCCCTTTTGCCATGGTTAGCGTCCGTTTCGCGTCGTCTTTGCCGACTTTTGCGCGGCCTTAGACTTTTGCGCGGCCTTAGTTGCAAACCGGTAAGCCTCAAACGAATGAGCGGATACCGGACCCGTCGACATTGGCAAAGCCGACTTGGGGCTCGCTATACGGGCACTTTTGCCGCTCATTTTTTCGGCTGCCATTTTTCCTGTGCGAGGCAAACACTGCGGCGCGGGGCGCAATCTGCGTATCGAACCTTGGCCGGTAAAGACGCTTGCAGTGGCTTGGTGTCGGGTATGATTTTCTCTACCAGTGTGGCCAGCTTGAGTCTCGTTTGGGTCTGCTTGGGTCTCGCGATGAGCAGGGGCCTTTTGTGGCGCGTTCGCTCGCTTTACTTGATTGGCAGAGGGGGTCTCTTGGCGCTGAACTGAGCGGTGAGATTGCCCTTGCTTTGATGATGCCTGCTCGCTGGGCGAGATCATGCTAGGCGAGACAATGCGACTCTTGGGCCTCGCCAGGCCGTATTTGGCCAAGGAAAACTTAAACACGCTGCACACGTGCTGGCGAAACGCCTTGGACAAAAAACGCTGACTGTGACAGCGACGATAGTGAATGGCGCTCAGTTTGGGTAAAAACTCGACCGGGTAGCCAAGACGTTCGGCGCGCAAACAAAAATCGATGTCCTCGCAATACATGTGATAGCGCTCGTCAAAACCGCCCAAGGCTTGATATAACTTGGCGCGACAAAGCAACAAGGCGCCACTGGCCCAAAAGCGAGTACCTTCGCCAATCGGTTGTGATTTATCGAGCACGGTACTGCGATCGCGCAGTAAATAGTTACGCGCAAAGTTAAGCAAATTGGGGTAACGGCGCAGGTTATCATCAAAACGGGTGCGCTTTGAATTTAAGAATAAATTGATGGTCGCCAAATTGAGCGGCGTTGGCGTGTGTGGGCAGGGGCTGATATCGCCTTTTGCTGTTTGGTCTGCAAGATCGCTTTGTTGGTTAGTAAGAGCACTTTGTTGGTCAGCAAGATCACATTGTTGGTTAGTAAGAGCACTCAGTTGGTCACGCTGTGTGATGCACTGCACCAATTGGCGAATGGTTTGGCCATTGATGTGCACATCGGGATTAAAAATAACAAACACATCGTCTGCTTGCATGCCTAATCCTTGAGCGTACAAAAAGTTGGCGTTGTTATTGGCGCCAAACCCTTGCGCTTTTTTATTCACAATGTAGTCAATACCGTGTTGCAGGCAGTGTTGCGACAGCGCCACCGAAGCAGCGCTGTGCGGGTCGACATTGTTGCGCAACAGCACCGTGATGTTGGGGTGCTGGGCCAAACGTTTTAACGACCCCAGCTTTTCGATTATCTCACCGTGATGATGGGAGATCACCGACACATACAACTGGGTGGTTGGCGCTGACTGAGACGGACTGTGACCTACGCTGGTTGCACGGTTACCCATGGCTTTCACCATTGACGCGAGCAAAAGGCATTGGTGCTTTGACCCGATTGGCGCGCTTAAACGCCAAAGCAGAGCAAGCCAAAGCCGGTCTTGCCAAGATGTCCCTAAATAAAACACGCCGCTTAACGAGACACATCATAGAAGAAAATTACTGCGTTTTGATCAGGTTGAGGTTGAGATCAAATTTTGGTGCTTGCTCAAAGCTCAAGCCCGCTTCGTCTTTACCTGATAGCAGCGGCGCTTTGCCATCGACTAATGGCCACTCGATGCCAATGCTTGGGTCGTCCCATTTTACCGACACTTCGGCGTTCGGGTTGTAAAAATCGCTGCACTTGTAGACAAATTCCGCCTCGTCACTGATGACGTAAAAGCCGTGGGCAAAGCCTTCTGGTACCCAAAGTTGGCGTTTGTTGTCGGCAGAAAGAATTTCGCCCACCCATTGGCCAAAGGTCTCTGAGCCTTCGCGCATGTCGACGGCCACGTCAAACACTTCGCCACTGACGACGCGCACTAATTTGCCTTGGGTATTTTCGGTTTGATAGTGCAAACCGCGCAAAATGCCATGGCCGGATTTGCTGTGGTTTTCTTGGACGAACTCGCGCTCAGCACATTCTTGATTGAACGTAGTGGTGCGAAAGGTTTCCATAAAAAAGCCACGCTCATCGCCAAAGACTTGCGGTTCGATGATTTTTACGTCTGGAATTTTGGTATCAATAATTTTCATGGTCGGCCAACTTGATTCTTTGTTATTTAATCGCTAAAAATTGCGCGATAAATGAGTTTTTATTTAGTCAATTATGTGTCGTTTACTGCGAGAGTTTTGCTCTCGGAGCTGTTTTTTAGGTCACTTTGCTTTTTTGTATACTATCCGCTTTTAAGTTCTGTGCGTCAATAACAGGTCATTAACATGAGGTTTATTGTCTGAGTTCTGCCTATGTTGGTAACCCAGTATTAAAAGGGCATTGACAACAGGATGAGCCATGGCTTGCTAACCTAGTGAACAAACCAGGTTAACAAGCCATAAAAAGGATAATCTTTTAAAGATTAATAGACTTTGTGCTCTAAAAGTTCAAGCAAGTATTTGCCGTAGCCTGATTTGACCAATGGTTGAGCCAGATCGCGCAATTTTGCTTCGTCGATGTAACCCATTCGGTAGGCCACTTCTTCTGGGCAGTTGGCTTTGAGTCCTTGGCGCTTTTCAAGCGCGCGAATAAACAGCGCGGCATCGAGCAAGTCATCTAGGGTACCGGTATCGAGCCAAGCGGTGCCGCGGCCCATGACTTCGACTTGCAGACTTCCCGCTTTGAGGTATTGGTCAATCACATCGGTGATCTCAAGCTCGCCACGCGCCGAGGGTTGCACGTTTTTGGCAAACTCAACCACATTGTGGTCAAAGAAATACAGACCCGGAACGGCGTAGTTTGAGCGCGGCGTCTCGGGTTTCTCTTCAATCGAAATGGCCTTGCCAGACTCATCAAACTCGACCACGCCGTACGATTTCGGGTTAGAGACGTGATAGCCAAACACGGTTGCGCCACTGGCTTGAGCGTTGGCACGTTCTAGTGAGTGCGACAGTTCGTGGCCGTAGAACAGGTTGTCGCCGAGCACGAGGGCAGCCGGAGAGCCGGCCAAAAAGTCTTCCGCCAAAATAAAGGCTTGCGCCAGGCCGTCTGGCGAAGGTTGAACGACGTATTCAAACTTGATGCCCCAGTCGCTGCCATCACCAAGCAGGTTTTGAAAACGCGGCAACTCTTGCGGGGTCGAGATGATCAAAATTTCGGTGATGCCGGCCATCATTAAGCTTGAGATCGGGTAGTAGATCATCGGTTTGTCGTAAACCGGCATCAATTGTTTGCTGACTTCCTTGGTCAGTGGGTAAAGACGGGTGCCGGAGCCGCCCGCGAGGATGATACCTTTACGGTTTTGTGGGTTTGACATCGTTAAGCCTTTTTTCATGTCTTTGTTGGTTAAAAATTAAAATAGTTAGGATAGTGTGAAACAGTCTAAAACAGTGCGCTGCGCTTAAGACAGTATGTGACAGTCTAAGACGGTGAATGACAGTGTGAGGCAGTCCGCTTCGCTTAACACAGTGTGAGACAGTGTGAGACAGTCCGCTTCGCTTAACACAGTGTGAGACAGTGTAAGACAGTCCGCTTCGCTTAACACAGTGTGAAACTGTCTACTGTGTTTGACTGTCTTATACTGTGTTTCACTGTCCTGCACTGTTATTAACTGTGTTTCACTGTCCTACACTGTATTTTACTGTCGTTTACTTCAACTCGCGAATGGTGGCCCAAATAATACGACCAATGCCGTACAACATCGCCGCTAACAGGGTAAACAAAGTAATGTTGTACACCACATCGGGGTAACGGTGCGAATCGGGTAGGGTTGGGGTTTCGACCACCACTAAGTATTTGATTTGACGATAGGTCTCAATACGCGCTTTTTCTAACGACACCTGCGCCGAAGTATAGGCTTGCAGTGCCAGTTCGTTTTTGACCTTAAGATCGGTAAATTGGGCCATGATCTCGCTGACCGGCACGGTTTTATCGCCATCTTGGGCTAATTTGTTGCGCTCTTTGAGCAATTGCTGGCGCAGGGCATTGAGCTCGGTTTGCAAGGCCACCACGCGCGGGGCGCTGTCGGTCATGATCGACTGGTAACTCTTAAGCTCCGCTTCTTTGGCGCTGATCTGCCCTTCTAGCCCATAGGTAATTTGCTGCTTGGCGGTGCCTTCGGCGGTTGGGTCGAGCAGGTTGTATTTTTGTTGAAAGTTGAGCAAGGTGCTTTGCGCTTGGCTCAATTTGTCTTCCACTTCCACCGACTCTTTGCGAATAAAGGCCAGTTGCGCCTCGGCCAATTGATGGCTGATCGAGTTGATGTACCACTCCGAGCGCTTGACGATGGTTTGCGCTAAGGTTTGCGCGTATTCAGGATCAAACCCTTGGGCGAAAATGCGCAAAATGCCCGACGCCTCATCAATCTCGACCTTGACGTGATCTTCATAATACTTGGCAAACGTTTCGCGGCTGTCGTCATCGTGAACGCGGCTAAACACATCAATGGCCGTATCACTAAAATGCTGGCGCAAATCAATGGTCTCGTCCAGATAGTTGATCATGTCGTTGGAAAAAATGTACGACTCGAGAATTTGTGGATCCGTGCCGGCGGTATTGCTCACCCCAAGGCCAGACAGCGCGGCCATGGTAGCGTCCATCGTTGTGGTGGAATCGGGTTCTTTGACCAGCACTTGCGCTTCACTTTCGTAACGCTCGGTGGCCCAAAAGAGTTGGTACAGGGCGAAGAGCAGTGACGGGATCAAGACTAAGAGAACAAAACTATGTTGCAAAGGCTTGGGGAGCCAATTTAAAGGGCTGCTGGCTTTGTCTGCGCGTTGGTTGTCTGCTTTGGCGCTTGCTGCCTGACCTTTGGGCTCGCTGGGCTTGGCATTGGGCGTATTGGTTTGCTGTGACTTGGCTTGTACTTGGGGCAACAAACGCAAAGCGGCGATTTTTTTACTCGCTAACTCAGCGGCTGGTGGCGATTGTTGCTTTAATTGATCGAGGCCTTGTTCTAACAGGTCGGGCTGGTTTTGCTCTTCAGCGCTAAAGGCATTGAGCCATTCTTGGTAATCTTTTTCTATTTTATTCTGTTGATCTTTTTTCGTTTGTTCTTTTTTTAGGTTCTCGATGCGCACTTGAATGCGTTTAGCCAGCTCTTGGTTGCCTTCTTGTTCATAGAAAGCCACTGACTGTGTTAAAAATTCGAGATCGTTAAATTGTTTTGATGTACAGGCTTCTCTGAAAGCCGGAAAGTCACTGGCCGTTGCAATCATAATGTTCCGTTAGGGTTGTTATTTTAATAAGCTAAACAAGGTCGCTTTGCTTAACACAGTCTAAGACAGTCTAAAATAGTCTAAAACAGTTCGCTTCGCTTAACACAGTGTGAGACAGTCTGAGACGGTGTACTCTGTTTCACTGTGTCTTACTGTATTTCACTGTCCTACACTGTTATTTACTGTCCTACACTGTCCTACACTGTCCTACACTGTCCTACACTGTCCTACACTGTCCTATACTGTGTTTCACTGTGTTTCACTGTGTTTCACTGTGTCTCACAGGTTTTTACCGACTGATCGCCTGCTTCCAACTGACGTGATAAATCGCCAAGGCAAAAAACAGCAGCAAAATGGTACAGGCATCTAAAAAGAAATAACTGACCCCGGCATCGCCGTACTGCGGGTAGGCGGCGTAGCGAGTCAGCTCCACCGCGTGCAATAACGGGTTCCAGGTTAAATAGGGCCAATATTGCTGAGGAATGTCTTGCAGGCTAAAGAAAATTCCCGAGATAAAGAAAATCGGCCGAGTGGCTAGGCTCATGATTTTTTTCACTTCTGGCACGTAACAAACGGCAATCGACACCATTAAACCGAGGCTGGAAGCAAACAGCCATACACGAATCAGGTTGAGGATCACTTCTAAGTAATCATCAACATGTAAATCCATACGTAAGTAATAAATAATGATGGCGATGACCAAGATGACCGCCACTTTAACCAGCAGCTCAAAAAAAACGATTGCCATCACTGAGCTGATCGGCTGCACTTGACGAAAGGCGTACAAAGGTTTGTTTTTTTGAAAGGCACCAGAGGCTTGATTTAATACCCCTAAAAAAAACTGCACCATGATCATGCCGATGACCATAAACATGAAGGTCGGGATGCCATGGGTATCACCGCCATCCATACGGCCGCGAATGTAAGACAACATAAAAATAAAGGCGACGGGCGAAAACACCGACCACGCAATGCCAAATTTATCGTTAAACTTACTCTTAATCTCACGCAAAAAAATGGCAAAAATCACATCGCCCCATACTTTGAGGGTCGAGCGTTTTTTCACATCAGCCATCTTGCCCTCCCACGGTATTGGGGGAGGCAACACGCGGGGCAGTGAAGCCTGGTCCCGCGCTGAACGTGATGTCGCTTGCCTGACCTATCATAACCTGACCACCGATAGCTTGACCGCTGATAACCTGGCCACCGATGATGTGATCAACAATAACTCGGTTGACGAACGGCCCATTGGCGCTGCGTTTTCTCGCCATCACAAGGGCCTTAGGTTGCCACATTGGCCGCCACCGCAATCTGATAAATAACTTGGGTAATGTCTTTGATCGACTGCATGGTTTTGCTGTCGACTTTTGGTAACACCAAGATTTGATCGCCTTTGCGCACCGGCTCTTTGGGTTCAAACTCGACCAGACCATTGGCGCGAACCACGGCGATGCGTTTGTCTTCGGCGCGATCGGAAAACCCGCCTGCCCAAGCCACGTAATCGTCGATAGTAGCATCTTGGTTATACACCACCGCTTGCGGCATTAACACTTCGCCCGCCACTTGCACCAAATCGGTCTTGTTCGGGATGACAATCTTATCGCCTTGCTCGAGCAAAATGTTCGACACTTTACCGTGATCGGCGACCACCACCTTGCCGAGCGCTTTGACCTTGCGGGCGCGGTCGGTAAATTGCAGCACCATTTGCGCTTCTTGTGAACGAATCGACGCTTCGCCAGTCGATGACGCCGGGCCGGTAAACACACTGCGCTCTAATCGATCGAGCGACTCTTCTAACAGTTTTTGCTGACGCTCGGCGACGCTTTTGCGCAAAATGTACACCGAACCAATGTCGGCGAGGTTTTTATCGACCGGAATGGCGTTTAACACATCGTGCAGACGCGCCTGTTTGGTGATGGCAAAGTAGGATGGGCCTAGGTAACTGCCACCGACTTCGACATCGATCACTTGTGGGTGTAAATCGTCATTAAAGAGGACTTTATCGCCATCGCGCAGGGTAAACTGGCTAAACTTTTGATAGCTCATATAGCGAGAAAACGGCCCAGAAGCGCGATTACCGGTGACCGCGACATGGCTCACTTTCGGCAGTGGCAAAGACAAATCGGCTAAGGCAGAGCCCAGTGCTTGCTCGCCATTTAACTCAAAGCGAAACGGATTGCGCACCCCGCCACTGACGGTAATGGCGGCTTTTTGTGGCTCGACCAAAATGGTATCCCCGCTTTTGAAGTTGATCTTCGGCATCTGACCGTTTTTCATAAACTGGTACAAATCGATCTGGGCGATGGTCTCACCGTTGCGGATCACACGCACATCGCGATAGCTGCCGCGCTCCGAATCAATCCCGCCGGCGCGCTTGAGGTAATACAATACGCTGTCTGACGACATCCCTGCGTATTGCCCTGGGCGGATCACCGGGCCACTTAAGTAGACGGTAATCGGGGTGGCCGTTAATAAATTCACGTAAACATTGACGTTTTTGGTGTACACCTGGCGAATTTTTTCACTGACAAACTGATTGATCTGGCTTGCCTTAACGTCCATCACCTGAATCGGGCCGACGTCGGGAATAAAAATGTTGCCCTGATTGTCGACCGTCGCCACATTGGAGTAGTTGGCCGAACCCCAAATCCAGATGTTGAGCTTATCGCCCGGCGCGATGGGGTAGTTATCCAATGTGCCGTTGCTGCGCTCAGTCTCGTAACCGCCGGCAAACAAATTGGCTCCATAGGGCGGCGGCATTATCTCACCTGACGACGGCAGCAGTTTGCGCACGTCGGTCTCGCCGGGAAGCAGCAAATTGTAGCGATTTTCTTGGCTAAAGGTGCCGTCGGCCAAGGCTTCGTTGGGGGTGGTGCTATTGAGGTCGATGCTTGATGGCGTCGCACTTTGATTTTGATTGAGCTGAAGGTTGTTGCTTTGCTCTTCCTCTGCGCTGTGGGCCAAGCTCGGCGCAAAACAAAGAGTCAGACTCAATGCGGAGGCGAGTGGCCAAGAGAGACGTCGCGCCGAGGCCGGCGTGCGTCGCAGGGTGATTTTCCAATGTGACGTATCAGTCATAGGGTGTCCATGTGTGTTCTGTGTTAATAGGTCGCTTCGCACAGTAAAATAGGGTGTGAGACAGTCCGCTTCGCTTAACACAGTGAAACAGAGTGTGGGACAGCTGACTGCCTTCCAATGCTTTTCACCATCTCTTTACTGTATATCACTGTCTTAGACTGTGTTTTACTGTATCTCACTGTCTTAAACTGTGTTGCACTGTCTTCTTACTGCACAATCGGCAAAGTCTCGCCCTTGTGCAGCGAAGGGGTCAAATACCAAGGGGTTACTGGGTTGAACACCGGATCGGCGTCTGTGCCTTTATCCGGGCGCGAGCAAGCAATTTGAACTCGGTCTTGACCGCTTGGCAAGGTGGCTTCTAACGTGCGACACGTGTTGCCTAACGCAGAAAAATACGGTGCGCTGACTGTAATGGTTAGGTTGCCGGCGGTGAGGCTACGGGTGGTTGCGTCATCGAGCTGCGGCCAGTATTGATTGGCAATTAATTGGCCATTTAACATCGAACTGTTGGGCGAGACTAAGGGGATGTCGGCGTTGACTTCACGCGGCTTATACGCACAGGCACTTAAGGTTAGCCCCAGTGCCAAGCAGAGAGTGATTTTCTTTAGCATAATTGGTCTTTGTCGTGTTGGGCTGACGAGTACGCAAGACTCGAGGGTTTCGCGGCCAGTAAAGAGAAGTGTCGGTGTGAGCAGGTGCCGTAGAAGATAGGCAAGCGTGAGAAGCTCGGGCAAAAAGGTACGCTACCGCCCGATGGTTGTTTGCGTTATCCATAACACGCGTCTGCACACTGACATTGAATCGCACTTTTGGCCTCGTATGGCTTTCGCTCGCTAGGTTATTCACCGCGTAAGTTCGTTTCTCACGGGGTCAACACCTCACGGGTCATTCATGAACAGGTCTGCCAATCATGAAGGTTAAAAGGCGTTATTGATGAACAAATATTGACCAAATCCATGGTATGTTGGTTTTTTATTCATCTTATTTTTGCTTTTATAGCGACTAAGATACTTGAATTTTCTTGCTTTAGGCAAGGTTTATGCAAACAGATGTTAGAAATAAGCAAACTCTGAGGGCGAAAACCTTGATTTATGTGCATGAAATTTATCTTCAACGCGTTTTTTATACTGGCTACTCTGCCTACTCGCAATGTGAAGTCAATCACTAAAGGCGCAAAAACGAGACTTAGATCAACCTTGACGTGTTTTTTTCTTTTTGGTGGCGCTATTTTGTCTTTAAGCTAGTTGAGTTTGCTTTAGGATAAGTCCTTGCGCTACCTTGGAATGATGAACTTTGTTATGCTGTGTTCCATAAAGCGCGCCTATTAAAAATGCGTACAACAAGGCTGAATGAATAAGCTCTGAAGGAAGAATAATGAAAATTGCAGTTGCAGGTACGGGCTATGTTGGCCTTTCTAACGCGATGTTATTGGCACAAAACAACCAAGTGGTTGCGATCGATATCGTTGAAGAAAAAGTGGCGATGCTTAACAACAAGCAATCGCCGATTGTCGACGCTGAAATCGAAGACTTTCTCGCCAATAAAACCTTAGATTTTGTCGCCACCACCGATAAGCAGCAGGCGTATCAAGGGGCGGATTACGTGATCATCGCCACGCCAACCGACTACGACCCTGAGACCAACTATTTCAATACCTCTTCTGTTGAAGCGGTGATCAAAGATGTGATGGCGATTAACCCAGAGGCTGTGATGGTGATTAAATCCACCATTCCTGTTGGTTACACCAAAGAGCTCAAAGCAAAATTTGGCTCTGACAACATTCTGTTTTCGCCAGAGTTTTTACGTGAAGGTCGCGCGCTGTATGACAACCTTCACCCATCGCGCATCATCGTTGGCGAACAAAGCGAACGCGCCGAAACCTTTGCCAATTTACTGCTCGGCGGCGCAATCAAACAAGACGTGCCGGTGCTGTTTACCGATTCAACCGAAGCCGAAGCGGTTAAACTCTTCTCTAATACCTACTTGGCGATGCGCGTTGCTTACTTTAACGAGTTGGACTCGTACGCGGAAATTCACGGTTTGGATGCGCGTCAAATCATCGAAGGCGTTGGCCTAGACCCGCGCATTGGCAGCCATTACAACAACCCGTCCTTTGGTTACGGCGGTTACTGCTTACCCAAAGATACCAAACAGTTGCTGGCTAACTATCAAGACGTGCCGAACAACCTGATTCGCGCCATCGTCGATGCCAACACCACCCGTAAAGATTTTGTCGCTGAGGCAATTTTAAGGCGCCAGCCTAAGGTCGTCGGTATCTATCGCTTGATCATGAAAGCGGGCTCAGACAACTTCCGCGCCTCTTCGATTCAAGGCATCATGAAACGATTGAAGGCTAAGGGCATCGAAGTCATTGTGTATGAGCCGGTATTAAAAGAGGATAACTTCTTTAACTCGCGAGTTGAGAGTGATTTGGCGCAGTTTAAACAAGACGCGGATGTGATTGTCGCCAACCGTATGGTCGATGATATTCGCGATGTCGAAAGCAAGGTTTATACGCGCGATTTGTTTGGTAATGATTAAGAGCTTTCTTAAAGGGACAGGCATGTTTTCTTTTTAAGGGGACAGGCTAGTTTTCTTTTAAAGAGGACAGGCAAGATATCGGCTTTAGTTCTTAAGAGACTTCTTAAAGGATTCTTAAAGGGACAGGCTAGTTATCCAACGAGATGAAAGGTGGTCATTCTTACTGGATGATTACAAAAAGTTAAGTAATTACAACGGCATATAAGGTTATTTATCATTGTATGTCGAGTTCAAAAATTAGGTTAAGTCAGTTAGGGACAATTAGGTTCAATTATGATTAAAAAATGTTTATTTCCAGCAGCAGGTTACGGTACACGTTTTTTGCCAGCGACTAAATCCATGCCAAAAGAAATGATGCCTGTAGTTAATAAGCCGTTGATTGAATACGGTGTTGATGAGGCAATTCAAGCCGGTATGACAGAAATGTGTGTGGTTACCGGCCGTGGTAAGCATTCCTTGATGGATCACTTCGATAAAAACTTCGAACTGGAGTATCAAGTTAGTGGAACCAGTAAAGAAGCTTTGTTGGACGATATCCGTGGGTTGATCGACTCGGCGCACTTTACTTATATTCGTCAACGCGAAATGAAAGGCTTGGGCCATGCGATCTTAACCGGTCGTCCTTTGGTTGGCGATCATCCATTCGCTGTGGTATTGGCTGATGACTTGTGTGTTAACCAAGATAAAGGCGTGTTAGCCCAGATGGTTGAGCTTTATAAACAGTTCCGCTGCTCTATTGTTGCCGTAGAAGAAGTACCAGAAGATGAGACACACAAATACGGTGTGATTTCTGGTGAGATGATCAAAGATGATATCTATCGTGTTGATAACATGGTAGAAAAACCAGAAAAAGGCACTGCGCCAAGTAACCTAGCTATTATTGGTCGTTATATTTTAACGCCAGATATTTTTGATATATTAGAAAATACGGAACCTGGTAAAGGCGGCGAAATTCAAATTACCGATGCATTGCTTAAGCAAGCGAAATCAGGCTGTGTATTAGCTTATAAGTTTAAAGGTGAACGTTTTGACTGTGGTAGTGTTGAAGGGTACATCGAAGCCACGAACTACTGCTACGAAAACCTTTATCAAAAAGAACAAGATGTAAAAACAGAAAAGAAAAATAAATAATTTTATAAAAGGACAGGCTGATTATCTTTTATCGGGACAGGCAACTTTTGCTCTATAAGGGGACAGGCAGCTTTTTTACATCTCAACGAAAGGAGCTTTAGGGCTCTTTTCTTTTGCCTTTAAAAGGACAGGCAACTTAACGCCTTCTTAAAGGGACAGGCAAGATAATAAACGCTCTAAGATAATCAGTGGCTAGGTGAAATATGAAAGTATTAGTAACAGGTGGGACAGGCTATATTGGCAGCCATACTTGTATT
>JBFGYW010000075.1:0-13735 GCA_041587235.1 Vibrio sp. | reverse complement strand
GTCGGCTACCGGGTATGGACGCGGGCCATTTGAAAACTACCCAGACCGCAAACACGCGGCGTTATTAGGCTGTTATCAACGGGGACTGGATGAGTTGCACACGCCATATATTTTTCCGACTGAAAACGGCTTGCGCTGTGATACCCGCTGGTTGCAATTAGACACGGTGAAGATTGACGGCGACTTTCAGTTTAGCGTCAGCCGCTATGATCATCAAAGCCTTGCGCGGGCCAAACACACCAACGACTTGGTGGCCGGCGCCCCGCTGGTCAGTATTGATCACCGTCACATGGGCGTGGGCGGAGATGACTCTTGGACGCCAAGTGTGCATCGTGAATACCTGCTGACACAAGCCAATTATCGCTACCAATTGACCTTCTACCCGCAAGGAGAGAAAGGATGAAACCTAAGCTGTATTCGCTAACCGGTCAAAAGTCGCAACTGATTCTCGCCGTCAGTGAGGTGGTGGAGGTGCTGCATTACGGCAAAAAAATCACCACCTTTGATGACCAGTGTGCCATGGCGACCGACTGTGCGCTTAAGGCATTAGCCAGAGGGATCCCCTATGGCCGATTAGACTCGGATGTGCCGGTGACCTTTAGCCCAGATTTAGGCCGCGGCCATTTTGGCAGTCCAGGACTGGAAGGGCATCGACATGGTCAAGACTGGGCGCCGGTTTTTCAAGTGAGTCAGGTCACGGAAAATGATTGCCAATTGGTCATAGACAGTGTTGACCAGCAAGCCCAATTATCACTGCGACTTTCCTTGACGCTTGGCCAAGATGATGTGTTGATTATTCGCCAGCAGGTGACTAATTTGAGTGAGGAGCCCTATTGGGTTAATCGCTTCGCCAGCACCTTGTCACTGCCTGAGCGCGCAGAGGAATTGCTGACCTTCCATGGCCGATGGGTCAAAGAGTTACAACCACAGCGTTTGTCTTTGCCGGCGGGGGGCTATCAGCAAGAAAATCGCCGCGGGCGCACTTCTCACGAGCACTTTCCCGCTTTGATCGCTGGCCAGCCAGGCTTTAACGAACAGCAAGGCGAAGTGTGGGGCGCGCATTTGGCCTGGAGTGGCAATCACAGGTTACGCCTGGATGTCAAAGCCGATGGTCGGCGTTTGTTGCAAGCCGAAGCCCTGTACTTTGCCGGCGAGATCAGTCTTGCCTGTCAGCAGGTGTTAAGCACGCCCGATTTGTACGTCAGTTATTCACCTGCTGGGCTCAATACCATGAGTCAGCAGTTTCACCGCCATGTCAGAGCAGAGATTTTGTCGACTCGGCTCGAAAAACCCAGGCCGATTCACCTCAACACTTGGGAAGGCATTTACTTTGACCATCAGCCCGATTATATCCAATCGATGGCGACCAAAGCGGCCAGTATCGGTGTTGAGCGGTTCATTATTGATGACGGTTGGTTCTTAGGTCGCAATGACGACACCACGTCGCTTGGCGATTGGTTTATCGACCGTGAGAAATACCCGAAAGGGCTTAAACCCATCATTGACCATGTTCATCAGCAAGGGATGGAATTTGGTCTTTGGTTTGAACCTGAAATGATCAATAAAGGCTCACAGCTCTATCGCCAGCATCCAGATTGGCTGTTGGAAGTACCCGGTTATCAGACTCCAACCGGCCGCCATCAATACACCTTGAATTTGGTAAACCCTTGGGTGTTTGACTATCTGTATCAACGTTTGGCGCATTTTTTGTCTGAATACGAAATTGACTACATCAAATGGGATATGAATCGCGAAGTGGTTCAGCCAGGGCATTTAGGCCGAGCGGCAGGGCAACAACAAGTGATGGCCTTGTACCAATTTATGGACAAGCTCGGCCAACAATTTCCCAAGGTGGACATTGAATCCTGTGCCTCTGGCGGTGGGCGAATGGACTATGGCATTTTGGCACGCAGTCATCGCTTTTGGTTATCGGACAACAACGACGCACTAGAAAGGCAAACCATACAGCGCAGCATGAGTTATTTTTTCCCATTGGAAGTGATGGGTTGCCACATCGGCGCTGAACACAGTCACACCACTAGGCGCAGGCACAGTTTATCGTTTCGGGCGTTGACGGCGCTGTTTGGCCATATGGGATTGGAGCTTGACCCCAACGATGTAGATGAAGCGAGCCTTGAGCAATATCGCCATTACCTCGCCTTGCACAAACAGTGGCGATTTTTGTTGCACAGCGGCGATTTTTACCGCTTAAACATCGATGATGATAAGGCGCAAACAGCGTACATGGTATGCGCGCAAGACCAAAGCCAAGCCTTGATGGTCCTTGCGCAGTTACAGATGCCAACCTTTGCTTTATCGGGGCGTCTTCGCGTACCGGGCCTTGCCGCGGATGGACAATACCTAGTCAAGGTATTAGACGCGCCAGACAACCTCGAAGCCATCGTCAATCAGCAGCCGCAATGGCTGAAAAAACCGCTGGTGCTCAGTGGTGAGTGGCTGGCTGAAGTGGGGCTGGCCACGCCCTTGTTGGACCCAGAAAGCGCGTTGTTACTGCATTTTGAACAGCTCTAACCGCGAGTGTTGCTAAAAACCAGGGCCGAGGAGATAGGCCCTGTTTATTTATGCGATCGATGATGACTGTAGAAAAGAGCAAGCTCAGTTTTTATGACAATCGTAGGCAATGGGTTAAGCCAATGATTATGGCAATCAAGAAGAGCACCGCGAGTTTAAGCCCATAACAGCGGCGCGTTAAGCTCCACCGAATTCGTGCTTAAGCAAGGCGGCTGACTGAGTTTCTTTTCACCACGGTGGGCTGAAACGTGAGAGTTTGCGCCTGGTCGGGCATGGTGTTTTGGCATAAGGCTAATTCGGTTGCTTTGGTCGCCATTAACTCAATGGGGTAGCGAATGGTGGTCAAGCGCGGTTTGACGTAGCGAGCGATCAAGCCATCGTCAAAGCCGACAATCGACATCTGTTCTGGCACCGCAATGGCATTTTCATCTAAAACCGACAATGCCCCAGCGGCCATGTGGTCGTTATAGGCGACAATGGCACTGATCGGCAGAGCCTTAGCCAACAAATTGGTCATCGCTTGCTCGCCGCCGTCACTGTTGGGCTCATTGGACTCAACGTAACTGGGTTGAAAATCGATCTGGTGATCGCTCAGCGCCTGTTGGTAGCCTTGTAGGCGAGCCTGACAGTCTTCAATGCCATGGCTTGAGCTTAGGTAGCCGATCTGCTTATGACCCTGGCGAATTAAAAACTCAGTGGCTAAATACGCACCGCGGTGATTGTCGAGAGAAATGCACCGCTCGGCAATGTCATCGATGTGGCGATTGATAAGCACCATGCCTTTGACTTCGTTAGCATAGGCGATAAGCTGTTGATCACTGAGTGCTTTTGAATGGATAATTAGCGCATCACAGCGGTTGTTGATCAGCAGCTCGATCGACTTTTTTTCCATTTCAGCATCGTGATAACCATTGCCAACCAAAATGTGCTTACCGTGCTGGTGGGCCACCTTATCAACAGCTTTGACCAAGGTACCAAAAAAAGGGTCGGAGACATCCCCGACAAGCACGCCTACGGTATTACTGCTTTGGCTGACCAAGGCTTTTGCCGCTGCGTTGGGCCTGTAACCGAGCTTTTTCATCGCCGAGGTCACGGCGTTAATCGACGCTTCGCTGGCTTTGGGCGAATGATTGATCACGCGGGAAACGGTGGCGATAGAAACCCCGGCTTCTTTGGCAACGTCTTTGATGGTGGCCATAGTGTTCTTTGTTTTGTGAATCGATAAAGAGTATTAAACACAGTCGTTAACGCGAGCGCAATCAAGTCAGTGATTTTTAATCTAAAAAATGCTAGGTCAGCGCTCATTTTTTAGCGAAAAACAGTTATTTTTTCCCTTTTGTGGTAACTTTTTAATGGAACAAGCAAAATAGCCCTGAAAGTGAAAGGAGTCAGGATGAAATTATACGAAAACTCAGCAACGCCAAGTTGTCGACGAGTCAACCTTTTTCTCGCAGAGCTAGGCGAAACCTTCGACATCGAACGCATTCATGTCGATGCCCGAGCCGGGGAAAATTTAACCTCAGAATTCAAAGCAAAAAGTTTGAATGCCAAGATCCCAACGCTGGAGCTTTACAATGGCGATAGCCTGTGTGAAAGCACCGCCATTTGTCGGTATTTTGCTGAGTTAGCGGGGCAAACAGACTTGTTTGGTCGCACGGCTTATCAAAAAGCGAAAGTTGAAATGTGGCAACGCTTGCTTGAACTTGAAGGTATCACCATGGCTTTCCAAGCGTTTCGCCATCTCACGGCGACCTTCTCTGATCGAGAAAACTGTTTGCCAGAGTGGGGAGAAGAAGCCAAGTTGCGTTTAGAACAATTTTGGCCCAAGCTCGATGCCCAATTGGCCCTAGGTGATTACGTGATTGGCGATGAATTTACCATTGCTGATATCAGCGCGGTGGTTTTGGTTGAATTTGCCATGCGTACTCAAGAGTTTGACCCTAGCGAAAAGACCCCCAACATTGACCGCTGGTTTGATATTGTCAAACAAAGGCCTGCAATGCAGGGTTAATCATGCCATTGAGTGAGTTAGATGTGCAGCGCGCTATGGTGCGCTGTTTTTTGTTTTACCCATCACAGTGTTCTACTTATGAAATTTATTCATACCGCCGATTGGCACTTAGGCCGTCAGTTTCACAACGTTTCTTTGCTTGACGACCAACGTGCCGTGCTCGAACAATTCATCGCCTATGTAGAAACTCACCCGGTCGATGCTATCGTGATTGCCGGTGATATTTACGACCGCTCTGTGCCCCCGACCAAGGCCATCGCCTTACTCGATGAGGTTCTCGAAGCCCTGTGCGAGCGTTTGAATACACCGGTGATCATGATCCCGGGCAATCACGATGGCGCGCAGCGACTGGGCTTTGCTGCCAAGCGAATGAAAAATTCGGGCTTGCACATCATCAGTGACTATGACTCGATGCAAGAGCCGGTGGTACTGACGGACAGCCAAGGTCAATCGGTGGCATTTTACGGCTTGCCATACAGTGACCCAGAGCAAGCGAGCGAATTTTTACAGCAGCCAATTAAAGACCACGATCAAGCGCACCAAGCTCTGGTCGCCCGTTTACTCGCCAATGCCGACCCTGGGATGAAAAAAGTCTTAATTGCCCATTGTTTTGTCGATGGCGCGATTGAATCGGATTCAGAGCGTCCACTGTCGATTGGCGGTGCGGACCAAGTCAGCCACGAGCACTTTTTACCCTTTGATTACACGGCACTTGGCCACTTACACCAACCGCAAAAAAAAGGCACCGACACCATTCGTTATTCGGGCTCTTTGATGAAATACAGCTTTTCAGAGCAGCACCACAACAAAGGCTTTACCCTGGTGGACATCGATGCCGATGGGGTCGAGTGGACCCATTGTCCGCTTGAGGCGCCACACAATATGCGCATTTTAGAAGGGGAAATGGCGAACTTATTAAGCCAAGGCCAGCAAGACCCTTATCGAGAAGATTATTTATTGGTGCGTTTACTCGACAAGCACGCGATCTTAAACCCGATGGATAAGCTTCGTGAGGTGTACCCCAATGTTTTGCACTTAGAAAAGCCGGGTATGAACATCGGTGAAGAGCAAGCGCTCAACTTTGACGGATTGGCGCGCAATGAGCTGGATATGTTTCGAGATTTTTACCGCGAAGTCCAACAAAGCGAGCTCACCGAGCCACAACAAGCTGCGTTAAAAGCCCTGATACAACAAATGACGGATGACGTGTAATGAAACCTTTGAAACTGGAAATGCAAGCCTTTGGTCCGTTTGCCGAGCGTGAAAGCATTGATTTTTCTCAATTTGGGCCTGCGCCATTATTTCTTATCAACGGGCCGACTGGGTCGGGTAAAACCACCATTTTAGATGCGATTTGCTTTGCTTTATACGGTGAAACCACTGGCAATGAGCGACAAGGTAATCAGATGCGTTGCGATCTCGCCAATGAAAGCTTGGCGACCGAGGTGACGTTAGAGTTTGCCTTGCACGATAAACAGTACAAAATCACTCGCCAACCCGAGCAAATGATGCCCAAAGCCCGCGGTGAAGGGCTGACCAAACGCAAACACACCGCCAGTTTCTATCAGCTGGTGCCTGATGCCGAGTTACTGAGCAGCAAAGCCAGTGAAATTAAAGGGCTTATTGTTGAAAAACTGGGCCTTAACGAGCACCAGTTTCGCCAAGTGATGGTCTTGCCACAAGGTCAGTTTCGCCAGTTACTGCTCGCCAGTTCCAGTGAGCGCGAGGCGATTTTTGGTCAGTTGTTTCAAACCGATATTTACAAAAAAATTGAGTTTGCCCTCAAAGACAAGGCGGCGTCGATCAGTCGGCAAAAAGCCGATCTTGATATCAAAGTGGCCAATACGTTGGAGATGGCCGAAGTGAGTAATGAAGAGGCGTTGGCGCAAGCACTGGCACACAATCAAGATCAACGCCAGCAACAAGAGACGCAGCTCGAGGCGATGAAAAAGCAGCGCGATCACGCCAAACAACAACTCGATCAAGCTGAGCAGTATCAAAAAACACAAGCGGCACTCAATGCCGTGAAACAGCGGCTGCAAACCCATCAGCAGGCAAAACCGCAATTCGAAGCGGCGCAAAATGAGCTCAAATGGGCAGAGCAAGCACAAGCGTTAATCTTGCCGTATCAGCACTATCAAAGTGCTCAACAAACTCAGCAAGCCAGTTTACAGCAATGGCAAGCGGCCAAGGATCAATTGCCCGAGATAGAGCAAAACACCCAGCGCGCCTTGCAGCAACACCAACAAGCGCTTGAGGCATTAAAGCAGCTGCCCAAATGGCAAGAGCAGGAAAAAAAGCTTGAACAACAAAGCCAACTTTGGCAGCAATGGCAGGGGCAAAACCAGCAGCTAGCTGAAACCAAGCAGGCGATCACACACGTCGAAGGCCAATTGGTGAAATACGCCGAGCACAGTCAAACTTTGCGTGCTGAGCTTAGCCAAGCCCAGCAAAAATGGCAGCAAGCCAGTGAGCAAAAAGGCCAGTTACCCGCTTTCATCGAACAGCGCGCCAAACTCAACGAAAAAATAGCCAAGTTACAGCAATGGCAGCAACTGGATCAGCAGTTACGTCAACGCGAACCGCAACGACAAGCGGCGCTAATCGGCAAACAACGCAGTGAAGAGGTGCTTGAGCAACAGCAACAAGCTCTGGATGTCGCAGAATTGCATTGGCACCAATCCCAGGCTTATCAGCTGTCGTTAAAATTGCAGCGCGGTCAGGCCTGTGCGGTGTGTGGCAGCTTAGAGCATCCCCAGCCAGCCGCAATGCCAGATAACGTGATTGATCAGCCGGCACTCAATACCCTCAAACAAGCGCTGGTGACCGCGCAGCAACAGCATCAGATCGCCGTTCAAGCATGGCAAAAAATGGAACATGAAGATCAAAGTTGCCAACAGCAAATGTCGGCTCTCGCTGAGCAACTTGGCGTAGACAACCTAGAGACATTGGCCGAATGCCTGACCGAACAGCAAGCTTTATCGGCGAACATTGAACGCTTAAATCAGATTAACCTCGAGCAGCAACAGCAGCAGATCCAACAGTTAGAACAGCGTTTGCAAAAAGGGGCAGATCTTGAGCAGCAGCAAACGCAAAAGCTCAGTGCTCTACAAGGTCAGAGACACACCCTTGAGACTCAGATCGCAGAGATCGACCAGCAACGCGATCAACAGTATCCCGATTCAGAGGCGCTGTTATTGGCCAAACAAGCGTTGCAGGAACGCATTCGCCAAGCGCAGCAGCAAGAGCTCGAACGACGTGAGCAATATCAGCAATGGCACAATCAATCGTTGACTTTGCATACCCAGCTGACGACTTACCAACAGCAGGTGGCCCAAGCCAAACAGCAGGTGGAAAGTGCCCAGCAGCGTTGGCAGCAAGCGCTGGCCGACAGTGAATTTGCCAGTGAGTCGGCTTTTGTGAGTGCACAGCGAAGCAGGCAAGACAAGCAAGCGCTAAACGAGCAAATAGAAGGCTATCGCCAAACCTTGATTCAACTGCAGCAAAGCCAGAGTGATCTTGAGGCGCAGTTGGCCGCACAACCGGAGCGAGATGGCGCCCAGTGTCAACAAAGACTCGAGCAGGTCGAGCAACAGTTGTCATCGGCAGAGCAGCAATGGAGCCAACTGCAAAGCGCTTATCAGACCTACAAAAAAGCCAGTTCGCTATTGAGTCAGCTTAAAAAAGACAATCAACAATTGGAAAAAGAGTACCATACCTTTGGTACACTATACGATGTGGCCAGTGGTAAAACCGGCAGTCGTATCAGCTTACACCGCTTTGTACTGGGGGTGTTACTCGACGATGTGTTGATTCAGGCTAGTCAGCGTTTATCCTTGATGAGCAAGGGGCGTTATCGTCTGATCCGCAAATTATCGGGCTTTAAAGGCGCGGCCGGTCGCGGACTTGACCTCGAGGTGGAAGATGGCTACAGCGGCAAAAGTCGCGATGTGGCTACCTTGTCGGGAGGAGAGTCTTTTATGGCTGCTTTAGCCTTGGCATTGGGCTTGTCTGACGTGGTACAAGCCTATTCTGGCGGCATTCGACTAGACACACTGTTCATCGATGAAGGCTTTGGCAGTTTAGACCCCGAATCTTTGGATCTCGCCGTGCAAACCTTGGTCGATTTACAGCAACACGGGCGCATGATTGGGGTTATCTCGCACGTCTCTGAGCTCAAAGAACAAATGGCGCTGCGCCTCGATGTCAGGACGGGGGTCACCGGCTCACACATTGCGCTTGTCAAGCACAGCGCATAACACGTTCGTACGCTGAAAAAGGATGGATCACTGCAAGCCATCCTTTTTGTTTAAAAGTTGTCTGAACTCACATCTCGACAAATTACCCCGCTAAAACGGCCGCTTTTGCTTTCTTTTTGACCATTTCGTTATGATACTTGTACAAGAAAAAATATTGTACTGAACAATGTGCTGCACTAAACGAAAGGATGCACTAAACGAAAATACGCTACTCGCTGATGATTTTTGGCTTAGATCGCGCCTTTTCGGGTAAAAACCCGCATCAATACAGAACGCTCAGCCTTGCCTCAAGGCTTCACTACCGGGCAAGTAACTCGGGTGTATTCGATAACAATCTTTCAGGTTTGGAGAATGGTTATGTTTCAGTGGATGTTGAATTTGTCCATCATTAAAAAAATGGCGCTGCTGGTCGGCACACTCCTGGTGTTATTAGTGGGAGTCGCGGGTTACAGCGTGTTTAAAATGAATCTGGTGGCCAAAGAAGTGTCGATGATAGCGCACGAGAACATGCCGCTGATCAAGATGAGCTCGACGGTTGTGATCAAGCAACTCGAAAGCGAAATTGCCCTTGAAAAAGCGTTTCGTGCGGCTGAATTACACAGCAGTGAAGAACAAAGCGTTGAGCAATACTTACAATCGGCTGTCGCCTTGCATCGAGAGATAAACCAAGAGATAAAATCATCAGAACAACTCCTTGCCAAAGCCGATCAATTAGCCGCGACCGAAGACGACAAAGTACGATTTCGCGCCCTAGAGCAGGCTATGTTTGCTATCGAAAAGGGCCACCAAATGTACTTAGACAATGTGGAGCGTTTCGAGCAGCAATTTAAGCAAGGTGCATCGGCGAAGGTGTTGGTCGACTTATTAGAAACGTTAGAAAGTCAACAAAAGCAACTTAACCAGCAGTTATGGAATTTCACGCTTGAGTTGGAAACCATGACCCAAGACGCGGTCAATCTAACGGAAGAAATTGAGTATAAAGCACTATTTGGCTTAATTATTTTAGCCACCGTCAGCTTGGTGTTTGGTTTGGGCATGGGCCTTTTTATCAGTCGAGCGACCCTAAATGGCGTGCGCAAAGTGCGCGATGCAGCGGCCAAAATGGAACAAGGTCAATTTGATTTTACCTTAGAAGTTAATTCACAAGATGAATTGGGGCAATTGGCGCAAAGCATCAACAAAACAGTGACGACCTTAAGTGGCCTGTTAGCGGAAGTGAACGATCGCGCCGTGAACATCAGCAGCATGGCGACGGAACTTGCCAGCATTTCCGATGACAACCACAACGCAGTGGTCGAACAGCAAAGTAACACCGAACAAATTGCCACGGCGATGGCACAAATTGCTGCTACGGTCACTGAGCTGGCGGCAAGTGCTGAAGGGGCATCTCACAACAGTGATGTCGCCCAGCAGCGAGTTCAGCAATGTGATGATTTGATGCAAAAAATGGTGAAAGAAATCAGCAGCTTAGTTAATAATGCCCAGCACGCATCACAATCGATTCTCGCCGTACAAGAGAGCACCGAGCAAATTCACCAGTTTGTCAATGTGGTCAATGCCATTGCTGAGCAAACCAATTTATTGGCACTCAATGCCTCAATCGAAGCGGCGAGAGCGGGAGAGCAAGGTCGTGGTTTTGCGGTGGTGGCCGATGAAGTAAGAGCCCTGGCCAATCGCAGTCAAGAAGCCACCAGTGAAATTGGCAATTTGATCGATAACCTGATTCGCAATGCCAAAACGGCTCACGATGACTTTAAGGCCAATCACGAAACCACTTTGAGCTCCTCGACCAAAGTGGCAGAGGGGCAAGGGATGTTAGCCAGTATTCGTCATGCGATCGAAGAACTGTCTCAGGTCAGTCACCAAGTGGCGGTGGCCAGTGAGCAACAGTCGGTGACTATTGAAGATATGAATGTGCGCATCACCAGCGTGAGAGACCAAGGGGATGTGGTTTTACAAGGCGCGACGCACAGTACCTCTGCCTGTCACTTCTTGTCCGAAGATGTGGTGGTGCTAAAAAGCCTTATTGGGCGATTTAAAACGCAAACCGTCACCACTGCTTAAATGCGTTTGGCCAGCGATGCCCGGTACAGGCAGGCTAATGTCTTGGCATCGCTAATTTCTCCGCTGATGATGGCCTGCTCAATGCGCGCTTTTGACCAAAACTCCACTTCGATCACCTCGTCTTCGTCTTTGGGCAAGGTGGTATTGATACACAGTTCTGTTGCAATGAACAAATGCTGTATTTCATCACACAATCCCGCCATCGGGGTCAGCGCACCCAAAGATTCAAATTGCTTGGCCTGATAGCCGGTTTCTTCGATCAATTCTCTTTGCGCGCAGGTTAAAAAGTCCTCGCCTGGCTCTCGGGTGCCAGCGGGCAATTCCAACAACCACTTTTTAAGCGCCGGGCGATACTGGCGCAGCAATAAGATTTGACCTTGATCAGTGATAGGAAGAATGACCGCTGCACCCGGGTGGTGAATTTTGGTATGCTCACAGCTCAACCCATTGGGCAACAAAGTGGTTTCTTGCACTAACTGCATTTTTTTCCAGTGATGAATCGTTTTTAGCATAGTCATATCAGATGTCGTATCATAGGGTAACCATACCGATATCTTTGTGTAACACAAGCGGTATGAATGACTTGACAGCGATGGCGTTTTTGCCGTTACGGTCTCAATACCAAGCATCATCCGAGGGAAAATCGAGTCGCCAATGGCATTCCCCAGACGCTGACAGCCAAGAGAGAGAGAATGGACGTTTTCGAACCAATGACACATACCCAACGGGCCTTGCTTTCAGAGCGAATTGAAAAACTGGCGCAAGCACTGTCGAACGGTGTTTACGAGCGCGAACACACGATGAAAATGTGCTTATTAGCCGCCCTGTGTGGTGAAAGTGTCTTTTTACTTGGCCCGCCCGGTATTGCCAAGAGTATGATCGCCAAGCGCTTGATTCAGGGGTTTGAAAACCAAGACTACTTTGAGTATCTGATGACGCGTTTTTCGACGCCAGAGGAAGTGTTTGGCCCTTTGAGTATTCACGATTTAAAAGACAATGGCCGCTATACTCGTTTAACTGAGGGCTATTTGCCTGCGGCGCACGTGGTTTTTCTCGATGAAATTTGGAAAGCGGGGCCTGCAATACTCAATACCTTGCTGACGGTCGTCAATGAAAAGACGTTCAAAAATGGTCAAGAAAGCCACCCAGTGCCCATGCGTTTGCTCATCACCGCGTCCAATGAGTTGCCAGACAAAGACAGCGGCTTAGATGCGCTCTATGACCGACTTCTGATCCGCTTGTTCGTCGACCGGATCCAAAGTAAACAAAACTTTCAAGCCATGTTGACTCAAGGCACTGAGCTCGAGCCGCAAGTTGATCAGGCGCTTAAAATCTCTCAGCAAGAGTCGTTACAATGGCAACAGGCGCTCAATCAGGTCGAACTGCCCAGTGATATGTTTGATGCGCTCTATCAATTAAAAGAAGCATTAGAGCAGCGTCAAGCGCGCGATCCGGCCAATGCACAAGCGTTATACGTCTCGGACCGCCGTTGGAAAAAAGCGGTTAAACTGCTCAAAGCCAGCGCATTTTTTAACGGTCGCCTGGCGGTAAATAGCTTAGATTTACTGCTGTTAGAGCACTGTTTGTGGAATACACCCGCCTCGCAAGAGCAAGTACAAAATTTGATCCATCACTTTGCTACTCGTCAAGCTTACGGCCAACAGCACATTGAGGGTGAGTTGACCATGATTGGCGAAAAAGTGACACAATTACAGCAAGACCTCGTCAAATCACTGCAATTAAAAGTGCGCGCCAGCACTCAGACGGGCCTGCGCCGCAAAACCCTGTTTGATGTCGCTTGGCAGCAGGCAGCAAGTTATAAAGTCGGATATCAAAACCAAGTACACAAATTTATTATCCTTAAGTCAGAGACCACAGTATCGGAGCAGTACCAGGGCGAGAGTCGGTGGGTGTATGTGGCACATGACGACATCGATAAAGCCTTGAAAGAAGGCGGCGGCGATGTGATGGGGTTTGTTAACGACCACAAGGATTTGACCAAATTGACTTTCCACGTTAACGAACAAGGCAATGTGGTGATCAAAGATGTTGCTAATCGCTCAGTACCGGTTGCTCTGGTTGAAAGCCATAGCTCAGTGTTGGACACATCACTGGCAACGGCTAAACAAGCCATACAGGAATTGAGCCAAGAGCGCCACGCACTGCAAAGCAAACTCGACAAAGCCAAACGCGACTTTCATCACGCTCTGCCCCATATTTTCGTTGAGAATCGTTTACTGATGGCAATGGAAGCGGATTTTCAATCTCTGACTCAGCGGGTTGCTGCGCTGCAAACACAGTTAGACAGCGCCGAGCAATTTGGCCAAGCTTTGGTTAATTATTTCAATGAGACTCGTTAAATCATGCTGGGGATAGATGCGTTCAACCTGGCGCTCTCGGTGCTTGAGTCTGGTGTGCTTGATTCGGTGATGGAAGAGCTTTCCTCTGGCTATCAAGCCTATGCGCTCTCAGATAAGCCGAGCGTGAAAAGTGTCGTAAACCAGCAACTTAACCGTTGGCAATATCGTTTAAAGCGCAGTGCGTTGCAGGCCAGTGAAGCGCCGCAATTGCAATCGGAATTGGCGCTTTATCAAGAGGTTGTGACATGGGATGAAGCTCAATTTTCCAATGAATATTCGACTTTGATCACTAAGCTTGAAGCACTCGATTCAGACTTTGTTGGTTCTGCTCAGCGTATTCTTGCCGATCATCAACAGTCACCAAACCCAATGTTAGGCCACTTTTTTTGTCATCAATGGTTGGCGAGCTTAACCTCAAAAATGGAAGCTGCCCAACAAGCGTCACTCGAAGAGCAAAAACAAGAAATGCTGCAAGAGTTACAACAACGCATGGCCACCCTGACGACGAT
>JBFGYW010000074.1:0-13840 GCA_041587235.1 Vibrio sp. | reverse complement strand
GGCAACTACTGGGGCTGGCCGACCAACATTCAAATGGTCGAAAACTACACACAAGTCTTTACTGCAACACCGATGGGGCAATATTTGCTCAATAGCTTGCTGATCACTTTACCTGCGGTGTTTGGCGCGATTTGTTTATCGACCTTGGCCGGTTTTGCACTGGCAAAATACCGCTTTAAAGGCAACTTGTGGATCTTTGCTTTGTTTATTGCTGGTAACTTTGTCCCTTTCCAAATTTTGATGATCCCGGTACGAGACTTAACCATTGGGCTTGGCCTGTACGACAGCCATTGGGCCTTGATTGCTTTTCATATCGCGTTTCAATCCGGCTTTTGTACCTTGTTTATGCGTAATTTTATTGTCGGTATTCCCGATGCGCTGATCGAAGCGGCGCGGGTTGAAGGAGTCAGTGAATGGCGCATTTTCTGGCACATCGTTTTACCGCTGGTGAGACCGGCATTAGCGGCTTTGGCAGTATTGGTCTTTACCTTTATTTGGAATGATTACTTCTGGGCTTTGGTCTTGGTACAAAGTGATGAAGTCAGGCCGGTCACAGCAGGCCTTAGTGCACTCAAAGGGCAGTGGCTCGCCTCTTGGCAGTTCATGTCGGCTGGGGCAATTGTCGCGGCAATTCCTCCTGTCGTGCTGTTTTTTACCATGCAAAAACATTTTATTGCTGGGCTGACTTTGGGCGCAACCAAAGGCTAGTGAGGCAATGAGAACGCCCAATCGGGTTGGTACGTGAAAGCAAGCTGAGATTGGGTGAGTGGAGTATTGCGTATCTGCCTAGGCTAACCCCAAACGGGTACGTAATCACAAAAGCAATAAAAGCAAAAAAACAAAGATAAAGACAAAATTGTTATTAATCCAAGTGACAACGAGAAGGACTTTCACTATGAACAAGATAAAACGCATCATTGGAGCAAGTGCCGTGGCAGCGATGTTGACAACGCAGGCATGGGCGGGAGAGTTAGTGATCAACTCGGATCAGGCCGATCCAGCGCCAAAAGCCGCTTGGGCTGAGGTGATCAAACGCTTTGAAGCGGCTAACCCGGATATCACCGTTAAATACAACCTTTACGACAAAGAAGCGTATAAAACCACCATTCGCAACTGGCTGGTGACTTCGCCGCCAGATGTGGTGTTTTGGTACGCGGGCAATCGTATGAAAACCTTTGTTGACCGCGGTTTGCTTGAAGACGTCAGCGACATTTGGAACACAGGCAGTATGAAGGCAGATTACAAATCTTCTTTGCCCGCGATGACGGTTCAAGACAAACAATGGGGCGTGCCGTACACCTATTATCAATGGGGTATTTACTACCGCAAAGATATTTTCGCCCAATACAATATTGACCAACCCACGACTTGGCAAGAGTTTAAAGCGGCGGCGGCGACCTTGAAGTCTCATGACATTGCGCCTTTTGCGATTGGCACTAAGTACCTGTGGACAGCCGCGGGTTGGTTTGACTACCTCAATCTGCGCACCAATGGCTTGGACTTTCACATTCAGTTGATGGACGACAAAATTCCGTATACCGATGAGCGAGTCAAAAAGACCTTTGAAAATTGGAAGCAATTGATTGAGCCTGGCTACTACCTGAAAAATCACGCCTCTTACTCTTGGCAAGAAGCGCAGCCGTTCTTGTACAATGGCGAAGCAGCCATGTATTTGATTGGTAACTTTATTACCCCGAACTTCCCGCAAGAGCTAGAAGGCAAGATGGGCTACTTCCCATTCCCCGTCATCGACCCTGCAGTACCAATGGCCGAAGATGCGCCAATGGATACGATTCACATCCCGGCGAAAGCGAAAAACAAAGCTGATGCGCGTAAGTTCCTTGAGTTTGTCGCAACGCCTGAAATCCAAGCCTTGGTCAATGCGAAGTTGCTGCAAATCCCGACCAACAGCAAAGCCCAGCCGGCAGATGATGAGTTCTTAAATATCGGTGTGAAAGTGCTAAAAGAAGCCAGTGGTACGGCGCAATTCTACGACCGTGATACTGACCCTGCGATGGCTAAAGCCGGTATGAAAGGCTTCCAAGAATTTATGGTGAAACCTGAGCGTATGGATCAGATTTTGAATCGCTTAGAGAAAACCCGTCAACGTATTTATAAATAGCCGCTCGCGTGACCAGTTATTAAGTGAGATGGTATAACCACAAAGCGCCGCAGTTTAAGCAACTGCGGCGCTTTTTTATTGGCGCTCTGTATGGCGAGCGCAATAGGGTGTTACAATCGATTATTGATCGGTGATCAGTTCACTTGGCAGTTTAAGCAATAAGTGTACATGCCTTTTGGATCGTTAAATTGACTGAGCAATTGAGCATCTTGCTGAATTTGTGACAAGGGAGATAACAGCGCTTGCGGGATCAAGCTTTGTACCGATAGGCCAGCATGAGCGGAAATCGATACAACCAATTGCTGCAACAAACGCTCTGTGGTCGACAGCGGCGTTTTCATAAAGTCGATCGAATAGTCACCATCGCTTAACTCGGCAAGTTTGGCGGCTTGGTCGATGGCATCGTCAAAGTCGCCGATTTGATCAATCAAACCCAGTTGCAATGCGTCTTGGCCAGTCCACACACGACCTTCGGCAATGGCATCCATTTCGCTCATTGGCAATTGACGATTGTCAGACACTAATTGGGTGAAACGTTGATAACCGTGATTAATGGCCAATTGCATCGCTTGTTGTGCCCCTTCTGACAATCCTTGTGTGAGACCGTCTCCAGAAAATGGCGAGGTGCCCACACCATCGGCAAAGACGCCGATTTTGTTGAGGCCTTTTTCAAAGGTGGTAATCACACTAAAGATGCCGATTGAGCCAGTCAGCGTGGTGGGCTGGGCGATGATTTTATCGGCACTCATCGAGATCCAATAGCCTCCAGAAGCAGCGAGACTCGACATCGACACCACGACGGGCTTGCCGGCTTGTTTCAGCGCCAGTATTTCATTGCGGATCACTTCCGATGCAAAGGCACTGCCGCCAGGGCTATCGACTCGCAGTACCACCGCTTTGATGTCGTCATCATTTTTGGCTTTGCGCAGTCGGTTGGCTAAGGTATCGCCGCCGACTTGGCCTGCGGGTTGGCGACCGTCTACGATGGCACCACTTGCCACGATGACCGCAACGCGTTGGTGTTTTTGCGGCGGCGATTCAAGGGTCGACAGATAACGGTAATAGCTGATCGCTTGATAACTGTCTTTGCCATTGCTGCCAAATTGTTGCGCCAGTTGTTGGCGAATCTCTTGGCGAGTGGCCAATTGGTCAACCAAGCCTTTTGATAGGGCCAGTTCAGCGAGGCTGCCGTTGGCGTTGGCAAAATCGCTCAAAAAACGCGCCATAGTCGGGTTGAGCTGTTGGGCATCAATTTGGCGGTTGTGGCTGACATCTTGTGCATAGCTATCCCAAAGCTGGTTCACCCAACGGGTCGACGCTTGCTTGGCCGCATCTGACATATCGTCGCGCAAGAAAGGCTCAACCGCTGACTTATAGGTCCCGACGCGAAAGACGTGGGTTGTTACGTCGAGTTTCTCGAGTAGCGATTTGTAAAATAGCGAGTAGGCTTTGTAGCCTTTTAAATACACGCCGCCATCGGAGGATAAGTAAATCTTATCGGCGTAACTGGCGAGGTAATACTGGCTTTGATTGTAATTATCGCCCACCGCGTAGACCGGCTTACCACTGGCTTTAAATTCGTTAATCGCTTTGGCGATATAGCGCAGTTTGGTCAAGTTGGTTTCTGGTAAATCGTGCAAGCTCAGCACCAAGCCAGAAATGGATTCATCGTCTTTGGCGTGGCGCAATGTGCTGACCACGTCCCACAACACGTTTTCTTGCGGCAGCTCATCGCCCATCAATGAGCGGGTAAGACTGCTGGCGGGATTGACAAAGCGGCTTTGTTCCACAATGGGGCCAGAGAGGTTGAGCACCAAGGCCGATTGCTTGGTAATGGCCGGTGACGCCGTTGGAGATGAGAATTGAAACGCGAGGTAAATTAACGCCAATAAGCTAAAAAAGAGTAAGTTAGTCAGTGCAATGCGAACAAAATTGATCACTCGCCACAGGCTTTTAAACAGCCAGCCGATCGAACGAAATAGTGTTTTCATGAGTTCTCCAACAAAAAACGACAGGGTCGAGGCTTTGATTCATCCCTATTTTCATCAAACCATAACAACGCGCCAGAGGGGATTATTCCGAGCGCTGAGGGTTTGTCTGTGCACCTTGAGGACACGTCATCGGGGCCGGCGATGAGCGTTCCGTGAGGGCGAGAGCGAAAAGCCAAATTTATGATGAAGTTAGCTTACCACGTGCCAAGCAGCGGAGCACGAGTTTGCTGGTGCTTGAAGCAATTTCTTAGTGTGCAATCCACTTCACAGATTTGTGATGCGCGAGGGCGGCGTTCTTGATCTATGTTACAAATTTGTAAACGATAAATTGCCGCGTGTTATCGCTCTCGCTAATCTGGTCAGACCACAACTTGAATTGGCGAAGGTCTGTATGTATTCCTCTTTGTTTCAGCCGTTAGATCTCGGCTTCACATCGTTGAAAAATCGCATTTTGATGGGCTCGATGCACACGGGATTGGAAGAAGACAAAAGCGATCTCAGTCGTTTGGCGCGCTTTTATGAATTGCGCGCCGAAGCAGGAGTTGGCTTGATTGTCACGGGCGGTTTTTCTCCCAACTTGCGCGGCCGATTAACGCCTTTTAGTGCTCAGTTTAGCCACCCAAAACACGTTGCCCGCCACCGTATGGTTACCGATGCAGTGCATCTTCATCAGGGAAAAATTGCCCTACAACTGCTCCATGCCGGGCGCTATGCATTTCATCCATTTTGCCAGAGCGCAACGGAAATGCGTGCTCCGATTGCCAAATTTGCTCCCTCGGCCATGAGTGAGCGACAGATTTTAGCCACCATTAATGACTTTGCTCACTCAGCGGTTCTCGCCAGAGAGGCGGGGTATGATGGGGTTGAAATCATGGGCTCGGAAGGCTACCTCATCAATCAATTTCTCTGTCAACGCACCAATCAAAGATACGATGATTGGGGGCGAGATCGCGAGGGTAGAGAGCGTTTTGCCTTGGCGATTGTCGATGCTGTGCGCCAAGCGGTAGGGCGAGATTTTATCGTCATTTTTCGCCTGTCAATGTTGGATTTGGTTGAACAGGGCAATCGCTTTGAAGATGTGGTTCACTTGGCCAAGCAATTGGAAGACAAAGGGGTCACCATGATCAATACCGGTATTGGTTGGCATGAATCGCGTATTCCCACCATTGCCACGAGTGTGCCGCAGGGCGCTTTTACTTGGGTGACTGAAAAAATCAAACCGCATTTAAAAGTGCCGGTGATTACCTGTAATCGCATTACGCAACCCGAGCATGCCAATCGCCTGATTGAACAAGGTGTGGCGGATATGGTGTCGATGGCAAGGCCGTTTCTCGCCGATCCTCAATGGGCCGAAAAAGCCTCCCAAGGTCAAGCTGAGCAGATTAACACTTGCATTGGTTGTAATCAGTCGTGTTTAGACCAAGTCTTTAGCGGCAAGCGCGCCAGTTGTTTACTCAACCCGTTTGCCTGCCACGAAACAGAAAAGGTGCTCAAACCGGCCGAGCAGACAAAACGCATCGCCGTGGTGGGGGCAGGGCCTGCGGGATTGGCGTGTGCGACCACCTTGGCCAAGCGCGGTCATCAAGTGGATCTCTATGAGCGCAACGATCGCATTGGTGGTCAGTTTCGCCTGGCGATGCAAATCCCAGACAAGGGCGATTTTAGAGAGGCGATTCGCTACTTTGCCCATCAAATCGATGTGACCGGCGTGCGTTTACTGCTAGGCCAAAGCGCGTCTTTAGAGCAGCTACAAGACTACCAAGACGTGGTGTTTGCCACTGGCGTTAAACCCAGAGAGATTGATTTACCCGGCGCGAAAGATTCGCCTTTAGTCATCGATTATCAAACCTTTTTGCGCGAACGGCCAGCACTGGGCAACAAGGTGGCAGTCGTCGGGGCCGGTGGCATCGGCATTGATGTGGCGACGTTATTAACCGAGCCAGAGAGTCACAAAGTCGACGACTGGCTAGAAAGTTGGGGCATTGATAAAGCGTATCGCTATCGCGGGGGCTTATTGCCGACAGAGGATGTGGCCTCGTCAAGGCAAGTGTGGCTTTTGCAGCGCAGCCCCGGGGTGGTTGGGCGCGGGCCAGGTAAAACGACCGGTTGGGTGTATAAGCGGTTGTTAGAAAAGCGCGGTGTGAAGATGCAAAACCAAGTGCGCTATCTCGGTATTGACCAGCAGGGCTTGCATATAGAGCGCCTTGGCGAGACGCAGTGTTTAGAGGTCGACCAAGTGATTCTCTGTGCCGGACAAGAGCCCAATCTGCCTTTTTCGCCGCAGGAAATGGCGTCTTTGCCAAGCTATCATCACATTGGCGGTGTGTTAGATGCCAGTGGCGTCGACGCGGCGCGCGCCATTGCTCAAGGGGTTGATTTAGCGCTGACGCTTTAGTGGTGCAAGAGCGTGAACAAAACCAGACTGGTTAGGTGTGACGAGCAGGGCAAAAATTGGCTGGGTTTGTCATCGAATGCACAATAGCAAGGACGGGGAATGAGAGAGCTGATACACTTGAAAAAAATACAGCACATCAAGAGTTAAGCTATGGATGCATTGGATTTATTACTACACAGACGCTCGATGAATCAGTTACAAGCACCGGCGCCAGAGGGGCAAGTGCTTGAGAATATTTTGCAAGCGGGGTTGCGCGCCCCTGATCACGGCCATCTAACCCCTTGGCGCTTTGTGATTGCCCAAGGGGACGGGCTGAACCGATTGTCGACCATTTTGTCGTCGGCAGCAAAGGCAAGAGGCAGCGATGAAGCCTTACAACTCAAGTTAAAAAATGCGCCGTTTCGCGCGCCTATGGTGATCACTGTTATTGCTAAGGTCAGCGAGCATCCAAAAGTGCCGCCCCTTGAACAATATTTGTCGGCGGGCTGTGCGGTGCAAGCGATGCAAATGGCCGCTGTGGCACAGGGTTTTCAAGGCATTTGGCGCTCCGGTGAGTGGATGTTCGACCCTCAGGTAAAAGCGGCGTTTTCAGTCTCAGGTGACGATGAAATCGTCGGTTTCTTATACCTAGGCACGGCCAAAGTCGAACCCGTAAAAGCCCAAGTATTGCCATTGAGCAAGTTCGTTGAGTACTTGTAGCCTTTACGGGCAGACATTAAGGTACAGAATACTGTATGAAATCCCAGTTTTTCTTGCCTAATGTGGGTGATTTTGTATAAGGTTGCCGAGTGTATTTTGTAAGGCTATTTGTATGACTCGTCTGTATATTGCAGAAAAACCCAGTTTAGGCCGTGCTATTGCGGCAGTGCTTCCCAAACCTCAGCAAAAAAAACAAGGCTATATTCAGTGTGGTAATGGCGATATTGTCACCTGGTGTATTGGCCATTTGCTCGAGCAGGTTGAGCCTGATGCCTATGACGAAAAATACAAAAAATGGCGGCTTGATGACTTGCCGATCATTCCAGAGCAGTGGCAACTCAAAGCGCGTAAGAGTGCGGCTAGTCAACTCAAAGTGGTTCGTCAATTATTAAAACAAGCCGATGAAATAGTGCACGCCGGGGATCCGGATCGCGAAGGGCAATTGCTGGTCGATGAAGTGCTGTCTCATTGCCGAGTCGCGGAGCGCAAAAAAGCGGCAGCGCTGCGTTTACTGATCAATGATTTAAACCCAGCCGCGGTCAAAAAAGCCCTGGCCACTATGCGCCAAAATCAAGAATTTGTGCCGCTATCGGTGTCGGCGTTAGCTCGCTCACGTGCCGATTGGTTGTATGGCATGAATTTGACTCGCGCGTATACTTTACTCGGTCAAAAAGCCGGCTATCAAGGGGTGTTGTCGGTTGGGCGCGTGCAAACGCCGGTATTGGGGTTGGTGGTGCGCCGCGATGAAGAAATCGAGCAGTTTATCCCCAAAGACTACTTTACCCTCCATGCGCTAATTCCTTACCAAAGCGAGCAAAGCGCAGAGTTTGATATTCGCGCGAAATGGCAACCGAGTGATCATTGCCGCCCTTGGCAAGATGAAGAAGGCCGGGTGCTATCACGTAAACTGGTGGAAAATGTCGCGGCGAGAATTGCCGGCAAACCCGCTACAGTGACCAAGTCAGAACATAAGCAGAGCAAACAGTCTGCGCCGTTGCCCTATTCGTTATCGGCGCTGCAAATCGATGCGGCCAAGCGCTTTAATTTTAGCGCGCAAAAAGTGTTGGATATTTGTCAATCTCTGTATGAAAAGCACACGCTTATTACGTACCCACGTTCGGATTGTCGCTATTTACCGCAAGAGCATTTTCGCGAAGCGGCGAGTGTTGCCTCGGCCATCAAGTCGACCTCGACGTCTTTGTCTCAGGCGGTGGACGGGGCCAATTTTTCGTTAAAGTCGAAAGCGTGGAACGACAGCAAAGTCGATGCCCATCACGCCATCATTCCCACCACCAAGTCCAAATCAGCCTCGTCACTCAGTGCAGAAGAGAACAAAGTCTATCACCTGATTGCTCGCCAGTATTTAATGCAGTTTTACCCGCCGGCGGTGTATGCAGAAACCCAATTGGTGTTTGATATTGAAGGTGGCAGCTTTATCGCCAAAGGCAAAATCTTACAACAGCCGGGGTGGCGCGCGCTGCTTGGCAATGATAAGACGGCCAGCGCCAAGGGCAATGAAAAAGCCGATGAGGAGCCGCAAGTCCCGGTTTTGGCCAAGGGGCAAGTGTTAACTTGCCGCGAAGGCGTAATCAAAGACTGTAAAACCGAGCCACCAAAACACTTTACCGAAGCGACCCTGTTACAAGCGATGACGGGCATAGGTCGATATGTGCAAGACAAGCAGCTCAAAGGGATCTTAAAAGAAACCGATGGCTTGGGTACAGAGGCAACCCGCGCCGGCATTTTAGATACCTTGTTCAAAAGGCAATTATTGACTCGTGAAGGCAAAAGTGTGCGCAGTAGCGCGGCCGGTCGAGGGCTCATTCACGCTTTGCCTGCGCAGTCGACACTGCCGGATATGACCGCTCACTGGGAGCATCAATTGCAAGCAATGGCCGAGAAAAAGCAAGCTTATCAGCCTTTTGTTCAGGCGCTACAAAGTCAAATTCACACCATCATTGAGCAAGTGAAGCAGGCACCGGTACCGGCATCGTTACAATCGTTGCCACCGGTGGCCAATCGATTTAACGGCAAACGTCGTACTCGTAAGTCGGCACCAAGAAAGAGAAAAACGACCTAATGTAGGCTGGCTTGTCGTCAACGGCTTCTCAATATCCGTTGAGGCCCTTTACTGAAATGCCAAGCGATTGTCTTTAAGCTCAAAGAAAAGTATGCCCTCAAACAGCGAGAAACTCAT
Organism: Vibrio sp.; assembly: GCA_041587235.1. Taxonomy (GTDB): domain Bacteria; phylum Pseudomonadota; class Gammaproteobacteria; order Enterobacterales; family Vibrionaceae; genus Vibrio. The sequence continues at coordinate 4,436 of JBFGYW010000074.1, read as the reverse complement.
GATCCCTTTTGTTTATCACCCCATGTATTCCCAGTTAGATTTACCCGATGGGCACCGGTATCCGATCAATAAATACCGCTTGTTGTATCAAGCGCTTTGTCAGCAGCAACAAGCCGATGAACATTGGCTAACTTTTGTTCATCATCACCCCAATGCGTTAACGCTTGATGAGGTCAAGCGGGTTCATCAAGCCGGTTATGTCGATGATTTAGCACAGGGCTTGTTACCCTTGGCCAAAATGCGGCGGATTGGTTTTCCTTGGAGTGAACGCTTGATTGAGCGAACCTTGTTATCGGCTGGCGGGACAGCAAATACCTTAGCATTGGCTTGGCAACACGGTATGGCGATTCATTTAAGCGGCGGTTATCACCACGCGCATTATGATTTTGGCAGTGGCTTTTGTCTGTTTAATGACTTGGTACTGGCAGCCGAACAAGCGATTGCCGACTGCCAAGGCGTCGATAAGGTGTTGATTATCGACAGTGATGTTCACCATGGTGATGGCACCGCCGCCCTGTGTCAGTCGCGTGACGATATCATTACTTTATCGTTTCACTGCGAGAAAAACTTCCCGTCGCGCAAACCTGAGTCGGATTTGGATGTGCCCATGGCCAAAGGGGTACAAGATGAAGAATTTCTTGAGCAATTTAAGCAGGTCGTCGATTTGGCGGTGCGCTGTCATCAACCCGATGTGATTTTGTATGACGCTGGCGTCGATATACATCAAGAGGATGAGCTTGGGTATTTACATGTATCAACCTCGGCTTTGTATCAACGCGATCACTTTTTGTTCCAATATTGTCAGCAAAGAGCGTTACCCGTTGCCGCGGTGGTGGGGGGCGGATATCGCACCGAGCACGGGGATTTAGTACCATTACATTGGCAGCTTTTACAAGCGGCGTTCGATGTGTCGACCAGCAAAGGAGGCTAGAATGGAGCACAGAATACGCGCGGCGGCAGTGATACTAGACAACCAGCACCTGTTGATGCTCAAGGTCGCCGACGATAATGGAGAGTATTGGATTTTACCTGGTGGTGGGGTAGAAGACAGTGATGCAGATTCTCGACAGGCTTTACAGCGAGAGTGTTGGGAGGAAGTGGGGGTAACCGTTGACGTTGGTGAGCTATTGGCGGTCAATGAATTTAAAGAAATCGCTAATCAGCGTTATCAATTAGAGCTGTTTTATGCCGCGCACATTGTTGAGGGCCAGCCTCATTTACGCCATTTAGCAGGACTAAGCGATCAAGATTACATTCAGTCTTGGGCATGGGTTGCTTTGGTTGAGCTTGAAAATTATCGTTATTTTCCTCGCCGATTGAATGACTTAGTGGCACTTTGCCAAGAACAACGCCATTCTTATCATTTAGGGTGTGATCAAGCTTAGTCAGATTGAGTATCAAAAAAGTGGTGCTTGGTTCTACTCTTCAATATCTAGTGAGTCATTGAAATTTATGATCTTGATCGCAATTGCAGAGATAAATTGCCACAAAAATACAAATGATAATCAATATCATTCAACTTTTTGTTTTGGGTTGCTATACTCGCGCCACACGAATGAGCTCGCTCATTGGTTATTGGTTAGAACACCGCTCATAAGAGAAAGGATAGTAACATGGCAATACCAAAAATCGCGCCTTACGCATTACCTCAAGCTGAACAACTGCCTGAAAACCGAGTGAACTGGGCGTTTGATGCTCAGCGCAGCGTGCTGTTAATTCATGATATGCAGGAGTATTTCCTCAACTATTTTGATGTCAGCAAAGCTCCGATTGCCGATATCATCAACAACATTCAGGCGTTGAAAGCCATGGCCCGACAAGCCGGTATTCCGGTGATTTACACCGCGCAACCGGCCAACCAAGATCCCAAAGAGCGTGCATTGTTAACCGATTTTTGGGGGCCTGGTCTTCAGCAAGAGACGGCGATTATTGATGATCTCACTCCACAAGAAGGCGATATTCAATACGTCAAATGGCGCTACAGCGCGTTTAAAAAATCGTCATTAGAATCCTTTATGAAAGAACAAGGCCGCGATCAGCTGGTGATTTGTGGTGTCTATGGCCACATTGGTATTCAGGCGACCGCATTAGAGGCTTTTATGTTGGACATCAAACCGTTTGTTGTTGCTGATGCGATTGCCGATTTTAGCCAGCAGGAACATTTACAAACCTTGGGGTTCATTGCGGGTCGAGCGGGGCAAGTAGTACAAAGTGAGCAATGGATTCGCGCGATTGAAAAAGAGACCACGACATCGACTCAACAAAGCGAAGGTTTGTCCTTACACGTTATGAAGCAAGATGTCGCTGAAGTCTTGATGCTTGATTTGGCCGATGTCGATGAAAACGAAAACTTACTCTTTCTCGGTTTAGACTCGATTCGAGCCGCGACCCTACTTGAAAGATGGCGTGCTTATGGGGTCAACCTTTCCTTTGCCGAATTGATTGAAAAAGTGAGTTTACAGGAATGGTGGCAACTGATTGAGTCAACCCAAAAAGGAAAATCACTCACTGCCGTTGAGGGGTAGCGGTTAAAGGCGACGTTTTTGGTTATTTAGATTCTTCGCGTACTGCTTTTTCACACAGTGTCTCATCTGTGAGTAAATCGACCTAGCCAACGTTGGCTAGGTTTTATTTTTGTCTTTTCGTTTATTTTCTTCTCGTTGATGTCAAGCACCGCGGCCACACCCCATTAATTATTTCTATGAGTTAAATCAACTCGATTGAATAACTTCTATTCATGACACATCTGAACATGAAAGTTTTTCTTTCCAGTTTAATGATGAGGTGACCACAACCGTTCGATACGTATCGGAATACACCGGAACCTATAGCGATGGAACCGTGTATGAAGATGGCGTATTAGTGTCTGATTCTTCTGACTCGGATGAATCGACCGATAGCTCTAGTGGCTCATCTGGCGGCTCGTTGGGACTCTTTGGCTTGCTAGGCATGATCGGATTGGCATTTTCAAGAAGAAAGTGTAAAGCAGGGAAATAGAAAACAGACTTATACCAATCTGATTAACTCACCCAGGCGCTCACGATTGAGGGCCTTGGTGACTAGTGAACGGGTTGTAAACCTTTCAATCAATCTGCTACTGAGCCGACTTTGTTCGCACTGTTTTCACTGGCTGGTGACAGCGCAATAAGCTCTGAGGCGATCGCTTTGAGTATCTCGCCAATGGTTTGGCAATCTTCCAGCGAAAAGGTCAGCGGAATGCGCATGTCACACAACGTGGCGAGCACCTTTTTGGTGTTGGGCAATGCGGGGATGGTTTCCATGTAATGCCAACTGTCAAAAGCACTAGTAAAGCCAACCGGCTCTGGATGGCCAAACCATTTTATCTCGACACCGCGCTCGTGGCAGGCTTGAAGAAACCTTTGGATGAGGTGCGGGTCCTCAGTTTGAACGGTAAATTGAATCGAACTGCCAACGAACTCTTCTTTGGGCTCTCTGGGCGGGCAGGTTAACAGTGTTGTGGCGTTGATCGCTTGTTCTAACACGCGGTAGCGCTGGTTCCATCGCTGACATTGATGATCCAGATTGGCAAGTTGCGGTCTTAAAATAGCGGCTCTGAGGTGATCGAGACGGCAAGAGTAATTGGGGACTTGGGTTTTTAATGCTTCAAAGGTGGCGAGGTCGGGTCGCGAAGTGTGTCGTTCATACAGCATGTACGAACCGGAGTGGATGATGGCGCGCGCAATAAGCTCTGGATCATCGGTCACCAATAAGCCTCCTTCACCTGAGTTGATGTGTTTGTAAGTTTGAGTGCTAAAACAAGCAACATGGCCAAACGAGCCTGACTTTTTGCCATTCCACGCGGCGCCCATGGTATGGGCACAGTCCTCGATTAAGGTTAATTGGTGGGTCTTGCAAATCTCGATGATTTTGTCCATGTCCGCGATGTGGCCGCGCATGTGAGAAAGCAATAAAAAGCGACTGCCACTGGTGGCCGCTTTGTGCGCCAAATGGTCTAAATCAATTTTGTAATCGTCAGTGATTTCAACCAATTCGATACTCGCGCCGGTATTTTCAATGGCACCCGGGACAGGGGCGAGGGTATAGGCATTACACAGCACTTTATCACCAGGTTTAACTCCGGCACTTTTCATGGCGAGGTACAGCGCACTGCCGCAAGAGGCGCAAGCCAAGCCGTATTTCTTGCCAATATAGGCCGCGAACTCTTCTTCCAGTAAACTGGTGTGGCCTTGTTCGCCGGGGTCTAAGTTGTAGCGATGTAATTTTCCCGTTTGTAAAATGTCGACGGCCATTTGGATGCCTTGATCACTAATCGGCTCTTGTTGGGTAAAACTTTTGCTGAAGGTTTTCAATCTAATGTCCTTATGTACGTTGGCGAGCATTATCCTTTGCTCTAATGGGGGCCTTAATGGCGGCCTGAGACTCGCTGACAATGGTCAGTGTTTCCACGAAACTAG
>JBFGYW010000073.1:0-13872 GCA_041587235.1 Vibrio sp. | reverse complement strand
TAACCAAGCGAATTGAGTTAGCACGTCTTCCTTTAACGCAGCGTCGCCGTTGTGACGCCCATCCCACAACTCGGGGCTACATAAGGGCGTTAACTTTTCTGCAAAAAGTGAAAAACAATCGATGCCCGGTAACGTGGGATCTTGAGCGTATAAAATGACAATATCAAACGTGTGATAGTTACTCTCGATCTGATGACTGATGGTCGAGGTCAATTCCACTTCAATTTCAGGATGCGCTTGTTGAAAGTGCATCAACTTATCGAGTAGCCATGAGGTGACACAGCTAGGCGTATTGATGCGTAAAGTCGAATGGTTGCGAGCCACCTCAACAACGGTTTGTTGTAATTGTTCAAGGTGCGCTTTGGCTTTGGGCACCAGTATTTGCCCATTGGGCGTTAAACTCAAGCCGCGAGCGTGGCGATAAAACAATTTCACCGCCAATTTTTCTTCTAATGTGATGATCTGACGACTCACCGCACCTTGGGTTAAATGTAGGTCACGAGCGGCGCGGGTAAAGCTTAAGTGTTGCGCGGTCGCTAAAAAAATTTGTAGCGCTTTGGTTGAAGGTAAATACATACAGGTAGCCATGAGTTTTTATCATGACAAGTATGCTTTTATTTCGATTCATTTTGCAAATGCTTTTTGATTGAATGATTTATTAATTAATCATTTTGACAATTAGTGCATAAAAACAGATTTTGTGTAAAAAACTATGCGTGCTGTTCAAAATTATGTGTATTTTTATGAGGTGTGAATGTCACGTTTAATTGATGCTATCGTCCCTGAGTCGATAAAAAAATTAATACCTTATCAATCCGCTCGTCGTATTGGCGGGCATGGTGATATTTGGTTAAATGCCAACGAGTTAGAACAGCCAATTGAGTACGCTCAAGCGGCGGGTCAATATCATCGCTACCCTGATTTTTTGCCGGGTCAAGTTGCAGCCGCGTATCAGGCCTATGCCAACACCCAAGCTGATGTGCTAGCAGTGCGCGGTGCTGACGAAGCGATTGACTTGATCACCCGTGCGTTTTGTCAGCCAGGCAAAGATAAGATTGCGATTTGCACACCAACGTATGCCATGTACCAGTTTTGTGCTGAAGCGTCATTAGTCGAGACTTTAGCTGTGCCTTTAAACCCGGTGGATTTTTCGCTGCAGTTAGATGATTTGCTTCAGGCCAGTACAAAGGCCAACGTGGTATTTTTATGCTCGCCAAACAACCCAACCGGACAAGTACTCGATAAAGCGCAAGTGACGACCTTGCTTGAGCATACTAAAGAGCAGACGTTAGTGGTGATTGATGAGGCCTATATTGAATATCAACCCGATGCCACCTTTGTCGACTTGCTTGAGCAATACCCGAACTTGGTGATTATTCGCACCTTATCCAAAGCCTTTGGTTTGGCGTCAGTTCGCTGTGGTTTTATTATCGCTAACTCTGAAGTGATGGACATCGTAAAGCGCTTAGTACCGCCTTATCCAATGCCAGACCCAAGTTGTGAATTAGTATTAGAAGCGCTATCTGAGCAGGGGATAAATAAGATGCAAGCTGGGGTTGATGGCCTCATAAAGACACGCAACTGGTTTGCTACACAACTGGCAAGTTATCGCTTTGTTGAGAAAGTCTACCCAAGCGCGACCAACTTTGTGTTAGTGAAAACTCAACCTGAGTTCGATTTGTTTGATTACCTTAAACAACACGGTGTGGTTACTCGTAATCAAGCACATGAAGACAGTTTGGCACATTGTGTCAGGATCACCATCGGCGGTCAGCAAACCATGCAAAAAGTGGTTGATCTTATCGATCAATATACCCCTCAATCTCAAAGTACAATATCTCAAAATACAAACCAAGGATGAAAAAATGAAAAAAACATTTAGCTTAGGTCTGGCATGTTTGGCCATGATGACTTCCCACGCAGTAATGGCAAAAGAAGTACGCTTAGCTTCGGATTTTACCTACCCTCCGTTTAATTATAAAAATGCCGAAGGTACCCCTGTTGGTTTTGATATTGAAATTGCAGATGCCTTGTGTGCAGAAGCAAAACTCGAATGTACTTGGGTGTCCCAAGGTTGGGATGCTTTGATCCCAAGTCTTCTTTCCCGTAAAGCGGATGTGATCATGGCATCGATGCGCATTACCGAAGATCGCAAAAAGAAAGTGTTGTTTACTGATAAATACTATCAAACCCCAGCTCGCTTCGTTGCTAAAGACAGTGCCGATTTTACTATAGATGCTAAGGGCTTAGACGGTAAAACCATCGGTGTACAACAGGGGACCATTCACGATCGTTACGTGACTGACAAATTTGCTGATGTGGCCACCATCAAACGCTACAGTGGTCAAGATGAAGTGTATCTCGACATGCAAAATGGCCGTTTGGACGTAACCTTTGGTAATGCCGATCAATTAGAGTTGGCGTTCCTTGCCAAGCCTGAAGGGGAAGGCTTTAGTTTTAAAGGCCAAGCGGTCACAGATAAAGCCTACATTGGTGAAGGCACCGCGCTCGCACTTCGCAAGCAAGACAAGGCACTGGCTGAGAAATTTAACCAAGCGATTAAAACCATTCGCGCTAATGGGACCTACGATAAGATCGCCGACAAATATTTTAACTTTGATATTTATGGTAGCGACCTTTAAATTTTCCGTCACGATTATTGAGTGACGCGGGTAGACACTACGTATAAAAAAACAGGCAGAGTCATGTACTGTGCCTGTTTTGTGTATATTTGACGAGCGCGCTAACCGCGCGATTAATTCTTTATTTATTGATAAGCGCTGGCCAGTTTTGCTCAGCTTGGGCAATAAAGCCTGGAATATCTTTATTCCACATCTCTTGGACGCTTTGGTCGTAGTTTAAATAAAGCTTATCGCCGACAATACGCCAATACAGCGGATCGCCAGGGGCAAAATCATTTTTTGCCGCTACCGCCCAAGCGCAATAACCACCGTATTGCGGGGCATACTTGTCTGGGTTATTGACAAATAAGTCGAGGTTTTCTTGACTGGAAAAATACCAATCAGCCCCTTGGTATCGGGTTTTGAATTGATCGCTACCTTTGACCGGATTATTTTCAGTAAATTAAGCGACCGTATCATAACCACCAACGGCTTTGCTGCTAAAAAAGCTGGTGTAGACTGGGTCCTGAGCGTGTGCGGATAAACTAAACATCAGGGGCGTTATCAAAAGTGATATCAAAAGCCAAAGTTTTCTCATCGTCTTTTCCTTTTAAGTCGTCATTACAATATAAAGGACAGGGGGAACGGAAAAAAAATTTCATCTCTAGCCGGCAACATGTCTTTTTTCGGTGTCTTTTTGCTTTTTAAGGCGCATTGAACAACGGGTTATTGCTTGGCTATCAGCATCTTGATAATCCATAGTGATATGAGATTTGTCGATGCAAATATGCGTAAAACTGACGGTTTTCGCGTCATTTCGCTGCAGGTTGGGGCCTAAATAGCTAAGTTCGCTGCGGTGGCGGTGAAAGTCAATATGAGCGGCGACCGTGGGGTTAGGCAACACGTGTTGAGCGTAGTGTTGGCGGCGAAATTGGATCACTTCCTCGTATCGATAACCGCTTGAGCTCACGGGGGACGCCGCGACACTGTCACACAGGCTGTGGCCATCCCATTGCATCGCTCTCACGTTGTGAGCAAGTGGACTTTGAGTGGGGGCAAACAGCACGAAAGTAAAGGGGGCATAGTGTGACAAGTCGAGTTGTTTAAATGCTTTGATCAAACCATCGACACTCTGGTGTTGAATAAAGGTTTTCACCAGTTGTCCGCGACTGACCAAAGGCCCCTGCGGGGTTTGTCCCTGATAAAAGTTGAGTAAACACAGAGCAATACCGTATTCATTGACGCCAATCCAACTGCCGCCACCTTGTGGGTCAATTGGCATGACCCACTGTGTGCCGTCAGGGCTTTGGTGGTAGTTTGGTGGCGTAGCAATAACGCGATCAATTTGTTCATCTCGATTAAAAAACAGATGAAAAGCGCCGTTGTCGACTAGCCAGGAAGTTGTACACATACTGTATCCTTGTTTGCTATAAGGCGATTAAGCTCGGCCCCTTAAATAGGTCGAGGTTGACGGCGCAAAACCAAAGCTTTCATTGAGCTCAATATTGCGATGCTTACCAATCGTTTTTATCATGGCATAATGATGAATGGTATGGCTGGCGGTAAACAAGAGCTCACGACGCAAACTTGAGGTCATTTCACAGATTTGTTGAGTGGCCAGTGTCGCCTCCGACAAAATGGGCAATGGGTGATCGAGCTTGTCTTCATCTAACGATAACAGCCACTCTTTGATCTCAGTTAATTCTCGAACCCCAACACTGAGTTCGGTTTCTACTTTTGCGCCGCGGCGCCGGGCATCATAATCGACAACGCCAATATTGGCGGCATTAATCACCGCGCGGTAGAGATCCAATATATGGCGTAAATGTTGTCCCATGCTGCTATCAACATAAGGCTTAGCACTGTAGGTATAATCGCTTTGCTTGCAATGCTGAAAAAACGCCAAACCTTGTTCAATGGCTTCCAAGTTGCCGGTAATCGACGGACAGAGTGTCTGAGTCATAGTGATTCCTTAGTCGGTTGATGGGTAGTGTTTTTCAAGATTTTTCTCTTCTCGCCAAGCGCGATACAGAGTCAGTAACGATGGCGGGGTATGACCGCGTTGCTTTTGTTGATAGCCAATTTCATACAGCATTCGATATTGCTTAAGTAGAGTGGCAAAGATATGGCGCATAGGGGTTTTACTGTCCCACATATGCGCGGATTCGCTGCTGGCGCCATTCATTTCGATAATTTGAAATGCTTTGCCTTGCATTAAGCTGTCGATGTCTTTGAATTTGACGTCCATACGCCCAAAGTAAAAACCGTCGACATCGTGGAAGATGGCGTCAAATTGTTCGGTTAAGGCCTGGCTGATATAGCGGTTGCCGTCCTTGAAAATACAACCGCGGCTGTGGCTACCGGCAAACGCCAATCGGTAACTCATGCCTTCGGGGACCACCCAATTAAGCTTTTCTTGATGACGGTGCTTATATAGGTGCGCTAATTGACCTGCTCGGGGATCGTTATCAATCAATTGTTCTAAAGTGTGCATGCCATCGCCTTTGACGTGGGGAGCATATTTTAGACCCAGAGAAATAATTTCTCCTTTGGCATTGCCAGGGTAGCGAACGTAAAATACACCGACTTCGGCATCGTATGTGGATTTTTGTTGCAGCATATAGTCAGCGCCAACTGGAAAATCCTTGATGTATTGCTTGAGCTGGTGTTTATCTTTGAGCAGTTTAACGCCAACGCCGCGACAGCCTTTATCGGGTTTGGCCACCAAAGGAAAGCTTAAGTTGGCGTCCTCGATCGCTTGCTGAGCATCGGCATATTGTTGAGCGATAGATTCGGTGTTTTTACGCAAACAGGTAAAGGGAAGAATCCACTGCTTGGCGTAGTCACCTGCTAGGTTGAGAATGTCTTTTTTAGACTCTCCGACCATACCAGATAGCCAGACCGATGGGTTGGCTATCAAAGGCAAACCGATACTGCGGTATTTTATGCTGTGCCAAAGGCTTTGCATCACCACTGGGGTATAAAAAAACCACGCGGGCCAAAACTCGTGGCGCGAAATGGCCGGCCCGGAGTCGTCCATTGGTGGCATACCAGACACAGCTTCGGTGTGTTGTTTAAACGACACCACATTATCTTGCCCATGGCTGAGTGCCTGTTCACGCGTATTTTCTCGCGTCGCTGAGCGGCGATGTTTTGCGTCTTGTTTTAATCCATTCACGAGTGATTTCCTCAATTACGATGACGCAAGCGCCAAGGTTTTAGACATGGTTCGATTGACTTGCCACAACACCACCAAGCCCAGTGGTAACAGCGCCCATTTCAATGGGCTGTCTTGCCAAATACTCAAAGCGCCAAAATGGAACACCAAGCTGAAGATCAGCAAGGTCCAAATCGCCGTGGCCAGGCAGACAGCTGCGCCAAAACGCGCAAAAGACACGCGGTAAAATCCGCTTAAACTGTAGCCAACGGTGCGAAGGCCCGGGATAAAGCGAATAATGAAAATATTGGTAAATACCTTTTGCTGCAGAGCCCGTTTTAGCGGTTTTAAACGCTTTCGTTTTAACAACCAATAGCGCAAGCGACGCGATTTAGTTGCCCACAATCCGAGGCCGTACAAAGCAATATCACCAGAAGCCACGCCAAAAAACACCGCTATTAAGGCATAACTTGAAGCAATGCTTTGATCCGCTGCCAGTAAAGCCGCGGTAAATATGGCGACGTCTTCGAGCAAATAGGTCAATAAAACCAGACTGACCATAAGGCCAATGACGCCCCAAGATTGAGTCAGGGTGTAGAGTTCATCAAAGGTCATCTTGCTTCTCATATGGGTGACGATTAATAGAGTAGACCTTGAGGTGACATAAATTCTTTCACTTAACTGTTTTTTTATCCTGTTTTTTTAATTCTAGGTTTCATTACACGTGATTATTGGGGCAAGTTAGGTGACTTACTTGTACTCTGTCAGTATCTTTGATATGAAATTTGGCACTGTGGAACAAGTTAACAGAAACTTAAACACACGTTGTTGATTCTCTGTCGCAGCGCTAACAATAGCGGAGTGAAATTTGGCACACTGAATACTCATCTGAGAATGGTTGGAGGTTTTTATGGACAACACACATCGCGCGATGCCACAAATCGGTTTGGGCACGTATCGTCTCGAGGGGCAAAATGCCTATCAAGCGGTCTTGACAGCGATAGAGGTCGGGTTTCGACATATTGATACCGCCCAGTTTTACGGCAATGAAAGAGAGGTTGGCCAAGCGATCAAAGACAGCGGCGTGCCTCGCAGTGAATTGTTTATTACCACCAAAGTCTGGTGGGATAAGCTGCGACCAAACGATTTTATTCGCAGTGTCGAGAGCAGTTTAATGCGCTTAGACCTAGATTATGTTGACTTGTTGTTAGTGCATTGGCCGTCGCCGAATAACCAAGTGCCAATGGCAGAGTACCTAGCGGCGTTAAAACAAACGAAGTTGAAAGGCTTTACTTTGGAAATTGGCGTCTCGAATTTCACGATAGCGCAATTAAAGCAAGCTCAAGCGATTCTTGCGCCAGAAGTGATTTATACCAATCAGGTCGAAGTGCACCCTTATCATGCCAATCAGACCTTGATTGAGCATTGTCATCAGCATCAGATTCACGTGACGGGCTACATGCCACTGGCTCGTGGTAAAGTACTCAGTGATCCTGTCATTGTTGATTTGGCTAACAAGTATCAGCGTAGCGCAAGCCAAATTGTGATTGCTTGGTGTTTGCTCAACGGGATCACCACCATTCCGTCTTCGTCAAAACGCGACCATCTCACCGACAACTTAGCGGCCATGAGCCTATCGCTGAGCCCAGCGGATGTCGCTAAAATTAATGATCTCAATCGCAATCAAAAAATCACTAACCCAGATTTTTCACCACTGTGGGACCAAGACACACTGGAGGCGTTTGAGCAGCCGCATTTAGGCTGTGCCTAAAATGAAGCTAGGCTGGGTGTGAAGACGGTGAAAAGATCAAACGATGTCAACAGGTGAGTTCTTGACCCTTGTGGTGTTGGCTTTTGCAACTCAAGATTGGCGAGTGCTGGCGCGAGGCGTATTCGCACCGCCAAGCGGTTAACCTTAGCTGCAAGTCTGTCTTTCTGGTCGAGACTGCATTTGGCTTAGTTGCTGCAAATCTTGATTAAATAAATCGGTTTGACCGAGTGCGGTTTGCGCGATGACTTGTTGTGCCCAAAACGGTAACTCTTCGTTGAGACTGTAAAAGACCCATTGTCCTTGGCGACGGTCGCTGAGCAAACCACATTGACGCAATTGAGCGAGGTGGCGAGAAATTTTTGGTTGCGACATTTGTATCGCCTCGACTAATTCGCACACACACAATTCTTGCTGTGAGTGGATTAATAACACACAGCGAAGGCGCGTTTCATCGGCCAAACACTTATAAAATAAAACCGGATCCATGACTACTCCAAGTAACACGTCAATCAATACAGATATCGAATCGCGTATAATAGGCGCACTTATCGTCAACGACAAGCCGCCTGAAAGGTTATCGAGGCAAATTTAATCAATTCTTACTTAAAGTTAGCAAAACTTAGCCAATTCGGGGGTTTTTCTGTGAAACTAGGTGTTTATCTAATCCTTTTTGTGAGCATTCTGGCATTTTACGCCTATCACTGCATAGCTGACGACGCTAACGGAGCATCGCCGAGTGCTTGATATAAGGTCGCTAGCGTTTGAAATTGGTTATAGCGATTTTCCAATAAATCCGCTTCCACACTGCGACGGTCTTCTTGGGCGTCGAGCCAATCAATCAAACTGGCAGAGCCGTATTGATAGCGACTTTGATAGATTTTTTCGGCGGCGAGGGCGGCTTGATACTGGGTCGTTAAGTAAGTGGATTGTGCTTGATACTGCTGACGTGCTGACAAGGCGTTTTCGACATCTTGAAAGGCGCTATACAGGGTTTGGCGATAGTCAATGATGGCAGACTTTACGTTGATATCAGCAATCTGCTCTTGGATTTTCATTTCATTCCACTGCAAAAACGGCAACGTTAACCCCGCGCCTAACGTGCCAATCGGGTTGCGTAGTAAATCTTCAAGCGCTGAAGAGGACGTGCCAAGGGTACTGGTGAGGGTCAAACTCGGGAAATAACTCGCTTCGGTGGCTTGTTGCGAGGCAATTTCTGATCTGAGCGTAGCGAGAGCGGATCGGACATCGGGTCTGCGTTGCAAAAGTTCGGCGGGAATGCCGGCATCAATCTCGGGTAACGGGCCTTGCGGCAAGCGCGAAATGGTTGTCATGTCAGGGTTCGGCGCTTGGTTAAATAGCAGGGCAAAGGCGTTTTTCGCTTCGGTAAGGTCTTGCTGATCCGAAGTTTGTGAGGCTTGTAACGACGCCAATGTCCGCCGCGCTTCAATCACATCGAGTTGCGATACCGAGCCGTATTGATATTGTTTTTCAGTAAGTTCTAATGTGGTTTGCGCTGCTTGAATATTTTGCTCGTTTAAGGAAACTAATTCACTTAAATACCCCACTTGCCAATACAGTGAGGCTGTGGTGGCAATCAAGCTTTGTGCGATGCTTTCTCGGTCTTCTTCGCTGGCTTTGGCTGCCCAGACGTAGGCATCGGCATCGGCGGATAACTTGCCCCAAAGGTCGACTTCATAGCTCACGGATAACGACGTCGAAAAACTGTCTGTAGTGGTGCCGCTTGACAGGTTTTTTTGTTTGCTGGCTGTGGTGCTAGATGCAAGTTCTGGATTGAGATCATCTTCGGCGAGCCCCGCTTCTAAACGCGCTTTTTGCAGTGCTAAGGTCGCGCTGGCCAAGTCATTATTGCTCTTTAATACCAGTTCAACAAGGCGATTGAGCTCAGGGTCTTGGAACGTTTGCCACCAAGGCGTATTGTCTGCGGTGATCGGCAGGGCATGTGACCAGTTTTGAGGGACTTCCGCTTTTGGCGCTTTAAATGACTCGTCTGAAGTGCTCGTACAACCCCATAAGGCCAACAAACAAAAAGAAATCACGCTACCGCGTAGGGTTTGAAAAGGTTGTTTCATAAATTAATCTCTTGCTAAGGCGTCAACAGGGTCGAGTTTGGCGGCGTTTTTGGCGGGTAAAAAGCCAAATAAAACCCCAATCAGTGTTGAACAAACAAAGGCGGCAATGATGGAACTGGTGGAGTAAATGAGCGTGAAATTAGACCCAAAGGCAGAAAATGCCAAGCCGATCAAGTAAGACAGCAATACCCCAAGTAATCCACCGATCAAACACACCAACACCGCTTCGATGAGAAATTGACGTAATATATCACCCTGCCGAGCACCAACGGCCATTCGCACCCCGATCTCTTTGGTGCGTTCAGTGACGGAAACAAGCATAATATTCATGACGCCAATCCCGCCGACGATTAACGAAATCACCGCAATAGCCGAGATCAGTAAGGTCATGGTAGAAGTGGTTTTTTCAATATTTTGCCTGATGGTATCGGTATTGACGGTGAAAAAATCTTGTTTGCCATGGCGCATGGTTAACAAGCTGATGATCCCTTGCTCTGCGGCATTACTCGGTGCATCATCGGCAATACGTAAACTGATGGAGTCAAGGTAGTGTTGACCGACCATACGGCCTGACACCGTTGAGTAGGGCAGCCAGATTTTTAGCGCATCGTCATTGCCAAACGCGCTTTCTTTTTTCTTGGTTACGCCAATGATTCTAACGGGTAGTGTACCCACAAAGATCACTTCGCCAATCGGGCTGGCATTAGGAAACATTTCGTTTAGGGTATTATTGTCAATCACCGCGTTTTGTACCAAGTTTTGCTCGTCTTGCTGATCCCAGTATTGCCCTTGTGATAACTCGTAACCTTTGACGCGAAAGTAATCTTTACCCACGCCTGAAACTGTCGCAGTAACCGCCTGGTTTTCATAGCGGACCGTGACACTGGTATTGAGGCTTGGTGTAACACTATCAACATAAGATAAATGAGTCAGTGCCTGGGCATCAGAGGCGGTGAGTGTTCTCACTCGACCTGACCGGCGGTCGCCAAAGCCAGTTCCGGGCCGGATATCAATGGTATTTGTCCCTAACGACGCGATATTTTGTAAGATAGACTGTTGTGATCCTGTGCCTAGTGCTACGACGGAAACGACCGATGCGATGCCAATAATGATGCCCAACATGGTCAAAAATGTCCGTAATTTGTGACTGGCCATGGATAAGATTGCCATTTTGAACGCTTCACGCAGTGATTCCATCGCCAAACTGACGGCACTTTTTGAGGTCGTTATGGGCTTTTCGAGTGACTGTTTTTTATCGGAATCGTCGTCATTCTGAAGATTTTTGGTATCTCGAATGATTTCCCCGTCTTTAATTTCAATAATCCTATCAGCAAACTGGGCTACATCCATATCGTGAGTGACGAGGATAATGGTATGACCGGCATGGTGGAGCTCTCGTAACAAGGCCATCATTTCTTGACCGCTATGACTGTCCAAAGCCCCTGTGGGTTCATCGGCAAGAATGACATCACCACCGTTCATTAAGGCGCGTGCCACACTGACTCTTTGTTGCTGACCACCACTGAGTTCACTGGGTTTGTGATCAAGGCGGCTTTCAAGGCCTAAACGCGTTAGGAGAGATTCCGCTCTTTGCTGACGCTCACTTTTGTCTTTGCCTGCGTAGATAGCAGGCACTTCGACATTGCCAATGGCATCGAGATCGCTCAACAAATGATATCGCTGAAAGATAAAACCAAAATATTCCCGACGCAGTGCGGCTAATTGATCTGGGCTCATGGATTTGGTTGACTGTCCATTAATCCAATAGTCGCCTTCACTGGGCCGGTCTAAGCAGCCAAGAATATTCATCAGGGTAGATTTGCCCGAGCCTGATGCACCGACAATCGCAACCATTTCACCGCGCTCTACCGTTAGGTCAACCGAGTTGAGGACAGTCAAGGATTGATCACCTGCTGCGAAGTGACGCGACAACCCTTTCACTTGTAATAGTGGCTGGCTCATTAATTAAAACCTCATTGGTGGACCAGAGCGACGTCCAGACTGGCTTGCACTTTGCGAAGGTGCACCCAAGATAACCTGATCGCCTTCGTTTAACCCTTCTAAGATCTGTGCTTGTATTTTAGTGTTAATACCGACTTTGACCGGTTTGTTGACTAGCTGGCCATCTTCAAGGACAGGCACATTATAACGTCCAGGCTTTTTACCAGGTTTCAGTATTTGAGCGGGCACTAGTAAAGTGTGATCGGCCTTCTCAAGGACAATAGAGACTTGCGCTGTCATACCGATACGAAGTTGTTGGTCTGGGTTATCAACATCGAATAAACCATTGTAATAAATTGCATCATCATCGCTTGAGGTCAGATCGCTGTCATCGCCATCCATTAAAGTTGGCCCAGGTTCAATGGCGCGCACTGTAGTGTGAAAAGGGTGCTGAGATTGACCGAGAATGGTGAAGTAAACCGCTTGGCCTGGTCTGACATTAATGACATCGGCTTCTGAAATTTCCGCTTTGATGGTCATCTTGTCTAGGTCGGCAAGCTCGACAATCGTCGGCGTACTTTGAGTGGCATTGACGGTTTGGCCTTCAGATACACTGGTGTAAACCACCGTGCCATCCATGGTGGCGGTAATGGTGGTGTAACTAAGATCGAGTTTGGCGCTGTCGACGCTGATCACCGCTTGCTTTCTTTCCGCCAATAATTGTTGATATTCAGCCTGATACACCTGATAAGTCGCTTTGGCCGACTCGAAATCGGCTTGTGAACTGGCCTTGTCTTTTAACATTCGAGTCTGACGTTCAAATTCGAGTTTTGCCTGATCGATTTGCGCTTTTTTTGCGTTAATTTGCGCATCGATACTTTGTAATGACGCTTGCGCCTCTTTTAACGTATTGCGCTGAGTTAAATCATCGATTTGAGCAATTAAGTCGCCTTTTTTAACCTTTTGACCTAGCGATACGGCAAGGGTTTTTATTTGGCCGGAGACCTGTGAGCCGACCGAAACCAATTTTGAGGCGTGTATCATGCCATTGGCGAGGACCGTTTGTTCAATTGATCCGTAACGAACGGGCTCAGTGACGTACTCGGGGACCGGTTGTGGTCGCAAGTAGTAATAAGTTACACCACTAATGATGACGATAAAGATTAGGATAAACAAAAGGTATTTGGATTTTTTTTTCATACACTCGTACGACTCACAGTTTGGCGCTAGGAGTCCCAAAGGAAAAATGATGAGCGCAATTATAGCGAAAAGATGAGTAAATCAGTGCATTGTCTGTGTAAATCTAATGTAAAGCCAATTGGTTAGCAAAAACTTGCACTCATGCAATGCGCAGAGTATGTTCCTTACAGCATTTCAAATCAGCAACGCAGTGGCATTATGACAACCAAAGCACTCGCCGATGTGGCAAAGGTCCATATCAATCGTCTCAATCACGCCCAGCCAAGCCAAGATCAAGTGATTGTCGAAGAGCCACTTCAAATCAGCTTGCAATGGCAGCAGCGGGGCAAAGTCATGACTCAGCCTTGGCTTGTTACGATGCGAACGCCAGGGATGGACGATTATCTCATCCGCGGTATGTTGCTCAACCAAGGTGTGATTGACTCTGTGAACGCGATTGACACTATCGAAGATTATGATGATGACACCAACTGGTCTGCTAACCATCAATTGGTTAGCTTGACGGGAAATACCGAGCCCAATTTACAATCAAGTTCCAGGCAGCAGGTCAGTCACTCAAGTTGCGGTATTTGCGGTATCAATACGTTAAAGGGTTTACAGTTGGCCGTTTCTCCTCGCTTAGACACCACCCCACATTGGTTAGCGCCAGATCGGGTTAAACAACTGTCGAATGATATAAAACAGCAACAAGCTCTTTTTGCTGCCACTGGCGCTGTCCACGGGATCGGTTATTGGGCAGGTGAAGAATGGCAATGCGTCATGGAAGATGTGGGGCGCCATAATGCGTTGGATAAAGTGACCGGGTATCTTTTTTCACACCAAAGATGGCACCCACAGGGGATTTTGGTGCTCAGTGGCCGAGTGAGCTATGAACTGATGCAAAAAGCACTGGTGACCGGAGTGAGTGTGATCGTCGCCGTCGGTGCTCCCTCGAGTTTGGCAGTCAAAGTGGCGCAGCAATTCGACATAACACTGATTGGCTTCACCCGTTCAAATACGTTCAATGTTTATCATGCCCCTTGGCGTTTACAGCCATGAATAAGTATGGGTCTTGTTGCGGGACAGTCAATAAATCACAAGAGAAACTATGGG
>JBFGYW010000072.1:0-14276 GCA_041587235.1 Vibrio sp. | reverse complement strand
CTGTCGAAAAACGTATAATTTTGGCGCTAATTTTGTATGTGTTCTATATGAATTGTGAATAACTTTGTTACAAATAGAGTTGTCACTTTTACCTCACACGGTAGTAAAACCGCTTTTTGAATGAACGAGCTTTTACATACCATTTTGTTCAATTCAATCAGTTGAGGTAATTGAGCGCATACAAGGGCTTTCGACATAGGTTTTTACCCTAGCTATAAACCGGTATTTAGCCTTTTTAACAAATAGGTAGTTAACCTCTGGAATGATCAGCAATGCTTGCGATGGGGGCTTTTGAGGTCGCGGATGAAGAAAAAACTGTTACAGACAGCTTCGGTGCTGTTATCCACATTACTGCTTAGCGGTTGTAATATGGTGCTGTTTGACTCAAGTGGGGTCACCGGCAAAGAAATGGGCGATACCATTCTTTTGACAATGGGTATCATGTTGATTGTAGTGATTCCAACCATCGCTCTGTCGATTTGGATTCCTTACAAGTACCACACCAATAAAAAAGATGAAACGTACGATCCAGAGTGGGAGCATTCTACAAAGATCGAACTTTTCGCTTGGGGTATTCCTGTCGCGATCATCATTGTGCTCGCAACGATTACCTACTTCACGTCTTACTCTTTAGACCCGAGAAAAGAAATCGCCTCAGACAAAGAGCCGATTACAATTCAAGTTGTGGCACTAGACTGGAAATGGATGTTTATCTACCCAGAAGAGAAAATCGCCACCATCAATGAAGTGGCTTTTCCTGTTGATCAGCCGGTTGAGTTTCTCGTGACATCAGAATCCACAATGAACTCGTTCTTTATGCCGAAACTCGGTGGTCAAATTTATGCTATGGCAGGGATGGAAAACCGCATGAATATTATGGCGTTCGAAGAAGGCGTTTACCGTGGTATCTCAGCTAACTACAGCGGTTTTGGCTTCGCAGGTATGCGTTTTAAAGCGCATGTTACCGATGAGCAAGGGTATCAAGAATGGATTGACTCTGTTCGCGCGTCAGGTAAGACCTTGACAGAGCAAGAGTATCAGCGTTTGACCGAAAAAACGCGTGACCACAAGGTTGAGTATTTTTCTTCGGTCAACCCACTGCAGTTCAAAAACATAATTGAGTCGTTTACTGGAGATCAAAATGGTTCAAACTGATCTAATTAAAGACCCGCATTTTCTCACGGGTAAACTCCACTGGGGCGTGATTCCATTTCACGACCCTGTGGTGGCCCCGGTAATGCTGGTGGTCCTCCTTGGCGGATTGGGCTTATTCGGTCTTATCACTTACAAAAAGTGGTGGGGGTACTTGTGGCGCGAGTGGATTACTTCGGTAGACCACAAAAAGATCGGTATTATGTACTGTATCGTCGCCCTAGTAATGCTGCTGCGTGGTTTCTCTGACGCAATTTTGATGAGAACCCATCAAGCCATGGCGACAGCAGATTCGTTTGGCGGGGGCTATTTGCCGCCGGAGCACTACGACCAAATCTTCACCGCCCACGGAGTCATTATGATCTTCTTCGTGGCCACTCCGCTAATGGTGGGGATCATGAATGTGGTGATGCCACTGCAAATCGGTGCTCGTGACGTCGCTTTCCCTTTTCTTAACTCTTTGAGTTTCTGGTTGTTCTTTGTCGGTGCCATTCTAGTCAATATCTCGTTATTTGTTGGTGAGTTTGCTGCGACGGGTTGGCTGGCTTACACGCCATTATCGGGCATTGAATACAGTCCCGGGGTCGGGGTCGATTATTGGATATGGTCACTGCAGATATCCGGTATCGGTACCACGTTAACCGCAGTTAACTTTATCGCGACAATCTTGAAGATGCGTGCACCAGGCATGACGCTGATGAAAATGCCTGTGTTCACTTGGACAACATTTTGTGCCAACGTGATCGCAGTGGTTATCTTCCCAATTTTGACGGTTGCGATTGCTCAGCTTACTTTGGATCGTTACTTAGACTTCAACTTCTTTACCAACGATGACGGCGGTAACCAGATGTTGTGGGTCAACCTTATTTGGGCATGGGGTCACCCTGAAGTGTACTTCTTGGTTCTGCCAGCCTTTGGTATGATCTCAGAAGTGACGGCGACATTCTCTCGTAAGCGCCTATTTGGTTACACTTCTTTGGTGTGGGCAACGGTTGTTATCATGTTCTTGTCGTTCATGGTATGGCTACACCACTTCTTTACTATGGGGTCTGGTGCGAGCGTCAACGCCTTCTTTGGTATTATGACCATGATCATTGGTATACCGACCGGGGTGAAGCTCTACAACTGGATCTTTACCATGTACAAAGGCCGCGTTGAGTTAACCGCTGCGATGTGGTGGGTTATCGCCATGCTGATCACCTTTACCGTTGGTGGTATGACCGGGGTTATGTTGTCTATTCCAGCCAATGACTTCGTGTTGCACAACTCAATGTTTGTCCCTGCTCACTTCCATAACGTTATCATCGGTGGTGCCGTTTACGGCTACTTTGCTGGTGTGACTTACTGGTTCCCGAAAGCGACTGGTATCATGCTCAATGAAAAATTGGGTAAATGGTCGGTTGGTTTGTGGTTCTTTGGTTACTTCTTTGCTTGGTTGCCTTTGTACTACACGGGCTTCGATGGCATGACGCGTCGTCTACAGTACGTGGATAACCTCGACTGGGCTATCCCAATGTACATTGCACTTATTGGTGTGGCTATGATTGCTGGTGGTATTGCCACCACAGTGGCGAACTTCGCCTGGAGTATCTACAAGTTTAAGAAGAACGATCCTGCTTACATGGATACCACAGGTGACCCGTGGGATGCTCACACTCTTGAGTGGTACACCACGTCACCACCTCAGTTCTACAACTTTGGTGAAGTGCCTCATATCGAGGACCGCGACCCGCTACTCGACATGAAACAAAAAGGCACCGCATACAAAAAACCGGCCAAATACGAGCGCATTCACATGCCACGTAATACTTGGGCTGGACCAGTTCTCGGCCTACTGACGTTACCATTTGGCTTTGGTTTTGTATGGCATATCTGGTGGATGGTTGTTGTATCGTTTGTCGCCATCATTGCCTTGTGGATCAAATACAACTTTGAGCGCGATAAAGACTATTATGTCGAAGTGCCTGAAGTGGAACAGATTGAAGGGGAATTCCTGGCCAATAACCAAGGTCGTGAGTACTACTTCACTAAGTATGCGAAACACTATAAGAAATGGCGTCCAGCACAGGCTGAAAAATAAATCAGTTTTTGCACGATGTAATTACCTTACGCGCGGCCTAGTTGATGACACTATCGCTAGTGCTGCGCGAGAAAGACGGGATTTTTGAGGTTTTTTATGACATCAACAACACACCATGAGCACGATGATCACCATCACGCTCACGAGGCTGAAGTCGCCGATCGTTGTACGTTTGGTTTTTGGCTTTACATTATCAGTGACTGTTTACTGTTTAGTACTTTATTCGCAACTTACGCGGTGATGAGTCAAAACTTTGCCGGTGGCGTGACGCCAGACGAGCTTTTTGATCTCAAGTTTGTCGCTGTCGAAACCGCGTTATTGCTTTTGAGTAGTTTCACCTTTGGTATGGCGATGCTTGGCGCAAACCAAAGCAACATGGCGCGTATGAAGTTGTGGTTAAAGATCACTGCAGCACTTGGCCTTGGCTTTTTGGCGATGGAGCTTTATGAGTTCTGGCACTTCAGCCACGAAGGTGCAACCCCGCAAACCAGCGGTTACTGGACGGCGTTTTACAGCCTAGTTGCGACCCACGGTCTGCACGTTACTGCCGGTTTGATTTGGATGGCGATTCTGTTTGTTCATTTCAACCGCGACGGTTTTAGCAACGAAAACCGAATTCGTCTATCTTGTCTAAGCTTGTTCTGGCACTTCCTTGATATCATCTGGATTTGTGTCTTTAGCTTCGTTTACTTACGAGGAGCGATGTAATGTCAGCAGAGAAACACACCGATCACAGTGGTCAAGCACACGGCAGTGTAAAAGAATATGTTACCGGTTTGATCTTATCGATTGTTCTTACCGTGATCCCTTTTGCCATGGTTATGAATGGCCAGTTTGGTGAAACCACAACGTTAGTGGTGATCATTCTTACTGCGGTTGCTCAGGTTTTGGTACAGATGATTTTCTTCTTGCACATGAACGGTTCATCGGAGCAAACCTGGTTGACTATGTCAGCGGTTTACACCGTATTTATTTTGCTGTTTGTTATCGTCGGCACTTTATGGGTGTTCGAACACTTAAATCACAATATGCTAATGGGGCATTGATCCCCCTGAGGTTGTAGCATGAAAGATTATGTGATGCTCACCAAACCCGGCATCATTATGGGCAACCTCATTGCAGCGGGTAGCGGGCTTTTGCTCGCTGCCCAAGGCAATGTTGATTTTTATGTCTTTTTAATGATGTGCCTTGGCACATCCCTGGTCGTGGCCTGTGGTTGTGTATTCAACAACTACATAGACCGCGATATCGATCTCAAAATGGAGCGCACTCGTAATCGCGCTTTGCCACAAGGTCGTATTGACGCGCGTATTGCCTTGTTGATGGGGACGGTTTGCGGCGTACTCGGTTTTACAGCTCTTGCTGTTGCAACTAATTGGCTAGCCGTTGGTTTTGCTGCTCTTGGTCTGTTGGTCTACGTGGGTTTTTATAGCCTGAAGTACAAACGCAGCTCAGTTCATGGGACTTTGATTGGCAGTTTATCTGGTGCTTGTCCGCCAGTGATCGGTTATGTCAGTGTCAGTAATGAATTTGACTTAGGCGCGATCATTTTATTACTTACGTTCTGCTTTTGGCAGATCCCACATTCTTATGCGATTGCCATTTGTCGGTTTGATGACTACAAAGCGGCCAATATTCCTGTTATGCCAGTTCAGCGTGGCATCAAAGCTGCTCGAACTCATATGATGTTCTACATTATCGCTTTTGCTGTCGCAGCCTTGATGTTGGCAGAGCGCGGTTATGCCGGTAATCTTTATGCGCTAGTCATTAGTGTCATGAGCTTGTATTGGTTATACATCACCAAAGTGGGTTACCACACACAAAGTCAAAAAGTATGGGGACGGAAAATGTTTGTGTTCTCTGTTGTGCTGATCACGGTTTTCAGTGTACTGATTTCGATTGATTACGTAACGCCAGCCACGATGCAGCCTTTAACCGTCACGATGCTGTCACAGCAGTAATGGGAGTTCGTTATGAGCCAGCGTTTAATGACCCGTTTATTTGTTTTTGGTCTACTTGGTTTAGCGGCCGGTATTGTGGTGCTGTACGCGACCTTTTCCACTGTCCCACTTGGTGAAAAACACCGCCCAATTGATGAGCTGGGCGGTCCATTCACGTTACAAACAAAGCAAGGCCCATTTTCTCTTTCCGATATAGAAGGTAAAGTCGGGGTCTTGTATTTTGGTTTCCTCAATTGTACGGAGGCCTGTCCGGCCTCTATTGCGGTGTTTCGCTCAGCGTTAGCCCAATTGTCGGAGCAAGAAAAGCAAGCCGTTCAATTTGTTTTTATCAGTGTGGATCCCGCTCGAGATTCTCTCGATGATCTCGACGCGTTCAGCGCTTACTATGGCGGTGACATGGTTGCGGTAACCGGCAGCGAGCAAGAGATCGATAACCTAACTCGAGACTATGGTGTGTTCTTTGATTTGGTCGATTTAGAAGGCTCAGCGCTAGAGTACACAGTGGATCACTCATCGCGTTTCTACATGGTGGATCAAACCGGCGATTTGCTCACGACCATGAGCCATAGCACAACCCCAACCGAGCTTGCGGCTCGAATTCAGCAAATCATTAAAGGCGAATATACGCCGCCAATATAAATCCTGTCTGCAATGTGAGTATAACTTCCTCTTTGCGTTTTTGCGTTCGTCAGCATCCTTGATGTTGACTGAATACAACAAAGACGCTGTCCATAAGGTGAGATAATGGTAAAGAAACATTCTGCAATTCTCAGTTTAACTTTGATTGCACAACTGGCAACGATGCCAATGGCCTTCGCACAGACCAAAATGGCCGAGGTACTCGATGAACTAGAGATTCAGCAGTGCCGAACGCAATTAATGACATTGGCTGATGAGGTCATCGGTGAAAAAAGCCACCGCTTACACGTTGACCAACCCAAGGGTAATGCCGATAAATATCCTTTAACGGTTGTGGGGATCATTTCTTACAACGACCGAGATGCCCATGTTCAATTCAACGCCAGCCCTCTTGGTGACAATCAATGTGAGGTGTCTTATATCGAGGCGTTTGCATTAACGGAAAGTTGTTTAGAAGTTCGTGAACAAGTGTTTAAAAAGTGGAAATACGTCGGAAAACTCAGCGATGACAGCTTTTTTCTTCGCCATAAAGAACGCCTGACTAAAAACGCAACATTAAGCAGCATTAATCACGGTACAGAATGCTTAGTGACCCGTCGTCATAGTGGAATTGAATAAGGATTTTGATATGAAAGTGTTACACAAAGGGCTATCTCGTATGTTATTGGCCAGTTTGATGCTCGCAGGGTCAGCCAATGCGGCTCATCTAGACATTGACAATGCAATTGCCCAAGCCAATGTACCGGGTTCTGATAATACAGTTGCCTATATGACGCTCAATAATCCTTCTGATAACGATGTGCGGATTGTGGGTGTAAGCAGTACCATCGCCAAAAAAACCGAATTGCACTCACATTCGATGAACAATGATCGCATGGTCATGCGTCAAGTTGATCATATTGATATTGATGCCGGTAAGAAAGTCTATTTAGCCCCGAACGGTTACCATGTGATGTTCATTTCATTACATCAATGGATTAAACCCGGTGAGCAAACTCAAATTACTTTTGAGTACGACGATGGGACAAAGCAAGACGTGGTACTCAACGTGGTTGATGCTCGTACTCATAATGCCAAAAAACACCACCACTAATTGCTATTGCGACACGTATTATAGGCAATGACAGGGGCACAAGATGTGAGTTGTGTGCCTCTGCTATTGACGGTGGTTTCTCAGAATGCGTTTTCTTTACTGCGTATTGCCAACAAACAGAAGAGGAATGTTTTTATGGTCAGCTCCTCAACTTGGCCTCGCCGAGGTTTAGTACTGATTAGTCTGTTATTGAGTGCTTTTTTTAGCTCAATAGCTAAAGCAGAAAATCCGGTTTCCATTACCGGGGTTTCTTTCCCCAATCTGGTCGGGGAGTCTGTGGCTCTAACGGATTTTAAAGGACAAGTGGTGTTGCTTAACTTCTGGGCGACCTGGTGTCCACCTTGCGTTCGCGAGATGCCTTCGATGCAACACCTACGTGAACAGTTGTCGAATCAAGGGTTTGAAGTGGTAGCGATAGCGGTGAGTGAAAATGCCGAGATGGTGAATGCGTTTTTACCCAAACTCGATACCAAGCTGACTTTCCCAATCTTAACCGATGAAAAAGGCACGGCGTTCACATCGTTAAAACTTCGCGGTTTACCCATGAGTTATGTTATTGACCGAGAAGGGGTCATTCGTCATACCTTGGTGGGCGAAAAAGATTGGCAGGCGCCTGAAAATATCGCATTAATTAAAGAGTTGTTGTAACTAAAAGACAACCTTGTTCCCTGTCTATACGGTGGAAACGGCTTAACTTGTGTAGGGCTAAGCAGACAGCCTTACACAAGGTTTATAGGATTTATAAGCTTAAGACGACGAGCTCTGTGGCAAAGGCAGGGCGGTTTTATAGCTTACCTGTTTCAAGGCAAAGCTAGACCGAATACTGGCCACACCTGGGATCTTAGTTAAACGGGTACGGATCAATCGCTCTAAAGCACGAATATCAGGTACCAAGACCCGCAGTAGATAATCTTCTTCTCCAGTCATTAAATAACACTCCATCACCTCAGCGCACTCACTGACTTCACTTTCAAAAATGGCCAACGCGGCTTCATCTTGTTGTTTAAGACGAATATGAATAAAGACATTGACATGTAAGCCTAACTTGTCGGCATCAACTAAAGACACTTTGCCATTTAAAATGCCCGCTTCTTCAAGGCGTTTAACACGGTTAAAGCAAGGCGTCGGTGATAAATTGACCTTTTCTGCCAGTTGGGCATTGGTGATATCGGCGTTTTCTTGTAAATGATTTAAAATGGAAATATCTTTGCTGTCTAATTTGACCATATAAATTTTCCTAATCGTCCTTGATTTAAAGAAAATATATATGCTTTTGATGTGGTTTTCTATCGAAGTTCAGAAACTTTTTCTTGTTGAAATTGGTTAATCTATAACCATTCCAAGGAAAGGAGAGAGCGGTGATGAGTAATAAAGCCATGTATCAACAACGAACCTTGTCTGGTCAGGCTATTGGTTTTAGGCCTGAACTAAAAGCGCTGATTATTTTGATGGTTGGGGTTGTCATCTGGGGCGGAAACTGGCCGGTGATGAAAGCCGGTCTGGCTCATATTACTCCGTTCTGGTTTTCCATGATGCGTTTTGCCCTTGGCTGTGTCACCTTATTTGCTTTTCAGTGGGTAACGAAAACCCTTTACCGCCCTAAAAAGCAAGATATACCTCTTATCTTGAGTATTGGCCTTATTCAAATGATGACTTTTACTGTTTTCGGTTCCGTTGCAATGACTCAAGTCGAAGCTGGGCGTTCTGCTATTCTCGCTTACACCACCAGTTTGTGGGTTCTCCCTTTGTCGGTGATTTTATTTCGTGAGCGTTTATCAAAACCGCAAATACAAGGGGTTCTCTTTGGCCTTGTTGGGGTTGTGATTATGTTTAATCCAATGACATTTGCCTGGCAGGATAAAAGCCAACTCTTGGCTAATGGTTTGTTACTGGTGGCGGCATTGTGCTGGAGCTTATGTATATTACACTTGCGTCACTCTCAATCAAAAGCGAGTGCTTACCAATTGGCACCTTGGCAAATGCTCACGGCCACGGTACCACTCATCTTTATTTCTTACTGGATCGAAGGGCCTTTTACTGGTGACGGCAGTATGAGCTTTTGGATGATTTGTTTATACCTAGGTCCATTGGCAACGGCATTTTGCTTTTGTGCCGTTAATGGAGCCAGTCGTTTATTGTCCGGGGCTTTTATCTCGACGGCGATGTTAGGTGTCCCGGTGACAGGACTTGTCTTTTCAACGTTATTTTTAAATGAACCTTTAACGTCGACGTTGGTGATTGGCACCTTGTGTATTTGTGCCGGTATTTTTATGGTTATCAAAGCGGCAAGCCAGACCAAAAGCTCAGCAAGCTAAAGGCGGATATCGTTAGACTGCCCTGTAATGGGATGTGCTTAGCATCACTGACCACTTTGCCATTTGAACTCAATCTGAAGTGATAAGATCTTTCATTATGATGAAAAAAATGATCGTTAAGTGGTTAATTTACCATTTTTTTATCATTGTACTTTGCAAATATAGATTAAATTAGAAAGCACCTTTCATTTATTTATCGGTATTCTTTTCATTGTTGAAGGACAACGAACTGTCCTTTGAGGCCATACAATGAAAGGAATCAATGATGAACTTAGACAAATTTGAACGCTACCCATTAACTTTCGGTGAGACTGCCATTGAGCACTTACCTCGTTTGAGCGCTGCCTTAGGAGGTGAAGTCGAGATTTATGCCAAGCGTGAAGACTGTAATTCAGGCTTGGCTCTAGGTGGTAATAAATTGCGCAAACTTGAATACGTTGTACCCGATGCGATGGCTTCTGGTGCTGATACCTTGGTGTCGATTGGCGGCGTACAATCCAATCACACTCGCATGGTCGCGGCAGTGGCAGCCAAAATTGGTATGAAATGTCGTTTGGTACAAGAAAGTTGGGTCCCCCACGAAGATGCGGTTTACGACCGAGTGGGAAATATTTTGATGACCCGTTTGATGGGGGCGGATAGCCGAGTTGTCGACGATGGATTTGATATAGGTATCCGCTCTTCATATGAACAAGCCATGGCGGAAGTTAAAGCTGAAGGAGGCAAGCCATATGGCATTCCAGCGGGTGCCTCGGTCAATAAATACGGTGCGATCGGTTATGTCGCGTTTGCCGAAGAAGTAAAAAAACAAGAACAAGCTCTGGGTTTTTCCTTCGATTATATTGTGGTCTGTGTTGTGACTGGGTCGACGATGGGGGGGATGATTGTCGGGTTTGCCGATCAAGGTAGAGCGGATCGAGTCATTGGTATTGATGCTTCAGGTACGGTAGAGCAAACCCGAGCACAAGTGCGAAACATTGTCGATAATGCGGCAGAGTTAGTCGAACTCGGCCGTGAAATCCGTGACGAAGAAATTATCATTAAGGAAGACTACGCTTACCCTGCTTATGGGGTGCCGAGCGCTGAAACCAATGAGGCGATCCGTTTGGCAGCACAAACTGAAGCCATGATGACTGACCCAGTTTACGAAGGTAAATCAATGCAGGGCATGATTGATTTGATCAAAAGGGGAGATATTCCGGCAGGCTCCAAAGTGCTGTATGTCCACTTGGGCGGTGCACCGGCATTAAATGGTTACAGCTATACCTATCGTAATGGCTAGGTATTCAAGGTCAGTATGTACTTACATTTGGCCTGTGTTATCGACAGGCCATCTCGTTTCCCTTAAGAGGCGGTTTCAAGCAGTGTGACAGGAAGAAGTGTGCTGTGAGTGGCGTTGATGATACGCGTTGATTTCACTTTACCAGCGACTTCGCTAAGATACTTTTATCAAAGGACCAGAAGATCGCGCTTTATGGACAAAGTCGATAAGAAAATCTTACAGTATCTACAACAAGATGGGCGTTTAACCAACGCCGAGTTAGCTGAAAAGGTACACGTCAGCCCAGCCACTTGTCATCGCCGGACTCAACAGCTGTTTGAGCAAGGCTACATCGAAGAGGTTCGTGCGTTAGTTAACCCTAAAAAGGTGGACCTAGGCGCATTAGTGCTCGTGGGCGTGGTTCTCGATCGTTCGACAAAAGAAAGCTTTGCCTTATTTGAATCGGCAGTCAAACCTTTGCCGTTTATCTTGGATTGCTACTTGGTCGCTGGCGATTTTGATTATTTTTTGAAGGTGAGAGTGGCGGATATGGCGGATTTTAACCATTTGCATAGTGAGCAGTTACTCGCTCTGCCAAGTGTGCGACAGCTAAGAACGTTTTTTGTCATGAAAGAAGTTCAAGATAATGCCCCACTGTTTTTTTAGTATCCCGTTGTCTTTTCTGGACTACTGTTTTAAACAGTGTTTATTGCCTTGCCTTAAATCCCTCTCGCCAGTGGGAAAATAATCATAAACCACTCTTTTGCGATAGATAGTAACAAAGCGAGCCAGTCAGACTGAATGACCATCTTATCTGTGTAAGAAGCAAAGTTTATACTAAACAATAAAAGGAACCCGTACTTAAATAACCATTGTAGAGCGGTCGCACTGACTGCGGCGCGGTGAAGTAAACGAAAACCGGCGGTCAGTAAGTGATAACACACAAAAACAAACAGCGCACCACCCAGATAAAATGGCAGGTACTGAGACATAAGGGTAAGAACATGCCGAGTCACCGCGACCATATTGGTCAGCCAAGGGTAGGAAAACCAATGGTTAATTGTGTGGACCACTCCTGGCAGTCGTTCAAACAAGAACGGCGGGAAGAGATTTAATAATGCGTTGAGTGGGTTGTAATTGAGTTCAAATGGAAAGTGGCTGAGTGTGACTAAAACAATGGGAAAGCACAATGAATAAAAGCGTTGTAGAGAAAGGCGTTCAATCGCTTTGAGTCTCTTACCACTTGACAATAGCAATACCCCGACAGAGCCCACAGCGGCCAGCGAATAGATCATGGCATAAATGGGCGAGGTTGGTAAGTAAGACCACGAATAATACTCAATCACGATGACTAAGCTGATAAAGAGCATACTCAAGCCAATATCAAGACTATGACGGTGTAGCATCATCACAACAGTGGGCGTATCTTTGACATTTCCAGTTATGATGCGGTTTTCTGTTGAAGAGGCATGCAGAGAGTAGGGGGATTTTTTGTCCAGCAAAGGGTATCTCTTACTTGTGCTTAAGATGATGTTTTTATTATTACCGGGCAGTATACGTAATTGTGTTGTTAGTTATCGAGATTTTTGTGTGAGCTGTGTTACAGTTTTAGACCGCTTAGGGTGGGAGAATGAGAGTGTAAGGCAGTAACAAAGTGTACAAAGGAGTGAGTCAGTTCGCTTAGCTTTACACAGTGTATGATAGCTTAGACGGTTCGTTTAAGACAGTGGAACACCGTTAATGTCTCGGTATTGATTACCACTGTCCTAAACTGTCTTCCACTGTTTTTTACTTTCCTAAACTGTTTGACACTTTGTTTCCCTAAGACAAAAACAAGGTCGCAAGGCCTAGGAAGGTTGTCAAACCCACCACATCGGTGACGGTTGTCAGCGCCATACTACCGGCGAGGGCTGGGTCAATGTTCAGTTTCTTCAGTACTACAGGAATCGTTACTCCAGCGATACCCGCCATGATTAAGTTGGTCATCATCGCGGCTGCGATAATGCCACCTAACAGCCAGCTGCCTTTCCAAACCACAACAATACCGCCAATGATACACGCCCACAGTATGCCATTTAAAATCCCGATCGCCGCTTCTTTGCGCAGTAATTCTCTGCGGTTTGCATCCCCGATGTGGCCTAAGGCCAAACCGCGTATCACCAGGGCAATGGTTTGGTTACCCGCGACGCCGCCCATCGAAGGAACAATTGTCATCAAAACGGCAATGGCGGCCATTTGTTCGAGCGTATCTTCAAATAAATTAGAGACAGAAGAGGCGGCAAGAGCCGCTAAAACGTTGGCCCCTAGCCAAATAGAACGCTTGCGGGTTGATTTTATTACCGGTGCGAAGGTGTCTTCTTCGTCGTCCATACCGGCCAAGCTCATCATGGAGTGTTCGGCGTCTTCGCGGATCACATCCACCACATCATCGATGGTCACTCGGCCAAGCAGTAATTGGTTTTCATCCACGACTGGGGCAGAGACCCAATTGCGTCGCTCAAAGAGGCTGGCCACATCGCTGGCACTAGTCTCCACCAAAATAGCTTCATCGGCTGAGGTCATAATTTCGCTGACTTTGACATCGGCTTGACTGGTGAGCAAATGGGTGACGGCAACCACCCCTAATAAAATGTTGTCACTGTCGATAACATAAAGCGCATCGGTGGTGTCAGGCAATTCGCCCTTCATACGCAAATAGCGCAGAACGACATCAACATCGACATCGCCACGAATCGTGACGACATCCGTGTTCATTAAGCCACCGGCACTGTCTTCTGGATAGGAAAGGGCCGTTTCGATACGCAAGCGATCAACGGCATCCATCTGTGCCAAAACTTCACGAGATACGTCTTCAGGCAAGCTTCGCAGTACATAGGCGACATCATCAGTGTCCATGCCTTCTGTGGCTTCAGCCAAGGCTTCTGGTGCCATTTTGGACACCAGGTTGTCTTTGACATCTTCACTCAATTCATCGAGGATTTCGCCGTAGTATTCAGGGTCGGTTAATTGCCAAAGAACGTCACGGCTTTTACGAGGTGCCGCTTCTAAAAGGTGAGCAATATCTTCCGGCTCCATATCTTGAAGCTGGCGACGGACATGAACAAAACGACCATTGTCTAATGAAGTGGTGATGTCTTGGAGGGCTTGGTGAGCTTGATCAAACTCAAATTGCTCTGCCATTTATTCCCCCTAATTCTCGAAAGGCTACAATAGATTGAATAATAACTTAAAATTATGGCAATAAGAATGTGGTTTGACAAAAATTAGCCAAGATTTTACTCGCCTTCCTCAAACTTATCTTCGACCAACAACGCCACTGCACTTAATGCGGGTTCGGCTTCCGGACCGGTGGCCGTGATCGTAATTCGTTGGCCTTGAGCGGATTGAAGCATGAGTAACCCCATCACACTGTCGGCGGTGGCCGTGGTGTTATCTTGATTCTCAATCGTGATTTGCGCATCAAAGCTTTGGGCCAGTTCAACCAGTTTCACCGCAGCGCGCGCGTGTAACCCCAAACGATTTTGAATCAATACTTCTCTTGAAATGGACACTAACCCTCCTTGTGTTGTTCCAGTGATGTATGACGAATATGGACCTGATGCCCTAAATTGGTAAAGTGCTCACCGAGTTGCTGAGTTAGATAGACCGAGCGGTGTTTCCCTCCCGTACAACCAATAGCAATGGTTAAATAGCTGCGGTTGTTTTTTTCTAGCATCGGAAGCCAGCTTTCAAAAAATTGCTGCAGCTGCAATTTGAGCTGGGTGACTTCAGGATG
>JBFGYW010000071.1:0-14687 GCA_041587235.1 Vibrio sp. | reverse complement strand
TTGTTGCCATTCAGTGTTGATGCATCCGCTTATGGTGACTTTATGAATGTAATCTTCGATGAATGGGTGAAAAATGATGTTTCAACAATTTTTATACAAATGTTTGAAAGTGCACTAGCCTCTTGGTCTGGTTATCAACCAAGTCTATGTATTTTTAGAAAAACATGTGGTGATGCCATGGTTATCGAGCAAAATGGAGACATCTATTCATGTGATCACTACGTGTATAATAATTATAAGTTAGGGAATATTCTTACCGGTAAAATAAGTAAGATGTATACGAGTAAAAAGCAGCAAAAATTTGGCCATGCTAAAGCAAAAGTCGGAGATGCTTGTACAACATGTCCTTATCAGTTTGCTTGTAATGGCGGTTGCCCCAAACACCGCTTAAGTCTCGACGCTCAAGGGCATCCCCACAACGTTTTATGTGAAGGGTATAAAAAAATCTTCAGTCATATCGAGCCTTATATGAGGTTTATGGCGAAAGAGCTTGCGCATGGCCGAGCACCATCCAATGTGATGGGTGTTTCTTTATAAAAATAAAAGAAGGTATTGGCAGAGTATGACAGTGAAAATTCTTGTCGTCGATGACAAAGTTAATGTTCAAAATTTACTGACTGAAGTTCTCACCTGTAAAGGTTTTGAGGTTCAATGTGCTTCTAATGGCCGTAATGCAATGTTAACGCTTTCACTATTTTCACCTGATCTGATCTTGCTTGATATTATGATGCCTCAAATGGATGGGTATGATTTTCTCACCAAATTACGCATGACGAGCAATCTCCCCGTAATCATGATCACGGCCAAACAAAGTGAACAGGATATTGTGAAAGGCTTTGAGTTAGGGGCTGATGACTATATTTGTAAACCATTTCGCATGAATGAGTTGATCGTTCGTATTCAAGCGGTCCTAAAGCGTACATCTAGTCATTTCACGACAGATCCTATACTTAGGATCGCGAACTTATCGTTGAACACAACCACTCAGGAAGTTTGGGTCGGAGAAACCCTGCTTGAATTAACGTTAGTAGAAACAAAGTTACTGTTTATACTGATGAATTCAGCCGAGCATACCGTCAACAAACAAGAAATTAGCTGTCAGCTTATTGAACAGGGGTACAGTGGCTCTGAAAGCACACTTAAGATTCATATTCGTAATTTACGTAATAAGCTCGGACGATTATTGCAAGGGACAGTTGAGATTGAATCGGTGTTTGGGGTTGGTTATAGACTCAGAGCTTTACCGAAATGAGAGTCCCAATACGATATAAATTGATGATGACCTATCTACTTATTAGCATGGTCACCGCTTTGATTGTTTATATGCTGACGTATTTTACCTCTGCGCAGCGAGTGGCGAAGCTAACGCTTGAGTATCAGGTAACAGAGATGGTAAGAGAGATCCGTCACTGGTATGCAGCAGAAGAAAGTTGGGAGGGTTTTGATGCCTATTTTAAAGCACTTCACCCACCCAAAAATAATAAGCGAAACCCAGATAATAGCCGAACTCCACTGACTAAGAGGGCTGGTATTGTAACCTCTGAAGGTCTTGCTCTACTCGAATACCAATCTTTCCAAGTTGGAGATGCCATACCGAAAGCTTTTCTGGCACGAGCAAGGCCAGTGAGATATCATGGCGGTGTGGTTGCATATGTAATCCCTCCCGAAGCAACAGGTATTAACCTGAACTCTCAGTTGCAAGTCTTTTTAGACAATATTTTGGACGTATTATTACTTTCTATCGCGATTAGTATCGCAGTGTCTCTCTTTATGGGAGGTATTATTGCCAAATTTGCCCTTCGTCCGATATATTCTCTCATCAACGCGAGCTCTGCCATCGCTACTGGAAATTTAAATCAGCAAGTCAACTCTTATCCAAATGATGAAATTGGTGATCTTGCAGATTCATTTAATCAAATGAGTAACAAATTGGCCATGGCGGACCAGCGTAGAAAACAACTGACGGCTGATATCACTCATGATTTGGGGACACCCGTTCAGGTCATCTCTGGTTACATTGAGATGGCACAAGATGGAGTCATGGATTTAAATCCAAAACGTTTGAATATTATTGCTTTTGAATTGGATCATATTAAAAGACTCATCCAAGATTTGAGTACCTTGGCTCAATCAGACTCAAACGCTTTGTCATTTTACCCTGAAATGAGTTCTATCACAGAGCTTGTTGATAAAGTGGTTCTAGCTCATCAAGAGAGCAGTAAAGCAAAAGGAATTCGCTTAATCGCATCATGCCAAGACCCACTTCCTAATATTGAGATAGACCCTGAGCGAATGGCACAAGTTTTGGGTAATCTCATTAATAATGCGATTCGCTATGTCAGTTATGGAGGTCAGATTGAAGTTCATAGTTACGCAAATCAAACAGAACTGGTCATTGAAGTGATAGATAATGGGTGCGGTATCTCAAAAGAGAGTTTACCCCTGATTTTTGATCGATTCTATCGAGTTGATGTATCTAGAAGTGATAAATCTGGAGAAATGGGGTTAGGTCTCAGTATATGTAAAGCACTCATTGAAATGCATAAGGGAAAGATTCGAGTTGAAAGTGATGGGAAATCATACAGCCGATTTATTATTTCGCTTCCCCGTGAATTATAGCCTCTTTACGTAATTTTACTCTAAGTAAACCTGCCATAAACGATTTGTCTCATACATCACTATATCGTCTTAAGTGAAAATAAAATCTATCAGGAGGGTATTATGAGACTTTCATCTATGGTCAGCGCTGCATGTTTAGCGACCTTACCAAGCCTTTCAATGGCAAGTACTGAACCTAACGTCCTGCTTATCATCGCAGATGATATGGGACTCGAAACTTCTAATTGTTATTCACTCGGTCATCAACAAGCGAAAATGCCTAACCTTGAATCAATGTGTCAACAGGGGATGGTTTTTGAGAATGCTTACTCAGCCCCGGTGTGCTCTCCAACAAGAGCGACCATAATGACCGGACAGTATGGGTTTAGAACTGGGGTTGGTGCTGCAATTCCACGACGAGGTGGTGAAGGGCGTGGTTTATCGGTTGACGCCGTTAGCTTGTTTGATGTGTTAGAAGAGAGTGATTATAGCACTAATGTAATTGGTAAATGGCACCTTGCCGATACTGGTACTTCATATAGTCACCCAATCGAACTCGGTGTTCCTGATTACTGGGGGTTGTTAAAAGGGGGAACTCCAAGCTATTTCAAGTGGTCAGGGGTAACAAAAAATAAGCCATTTAATTCAGAAGTCTATACAACCACGGACTTCACCAATCAGGCGATTAACTGGATTGCAGAGCAAGATAACCCATGGTTCTTGTGGTTAGCTTACAACGCGCCCCATTCTCCATTCCATCTACCACCATCTCATTTACATAGCAGTAATGCGTTGCCAGACACAGAGGAAGCCATTGATCAAAACCCATTGCCCTACTACAACGCGATGTTGGAAGCGATGGACACTGAAATTGGTAGGCTGCTTAATACTATGGATCAGGAAGAGAGAGACAATACTATCGTGATGTTTGTCGGTGACAATGGCACACCCAATAAGATTCTAAAGGGGACAGGTATTTATGGTGGTCACCAAGCTAAGGGAACAATTTATGAGGGAGGCACGCACGTACCACTCGTGGTTACTGGGCCAGGTGTGTCTGCTGGAAGAACACCAGGTTTTGTAAATACAACGGATTTTTATAAAACTATTGCGAGTATTGCCGGTGTTAAAGTTGAGCTTCCTGACGCCTATGACTTTACCCCATTGCTAACCGGTAAGACAAATGGTCGTGAGTACATTTATGTCGAACACTTTGAAGAGCAAGTTAAGAGTAAAGGTGGTACCTTCGGCTGGGCTGTTCGCGAAGGAGACTACAAGTTGGTTAAGCTCAAAGGCGTCGTTCGCCCAGAACTTTACAACTTAGCCAATGATCCTCAAGAGTCAATTGACTTATTGGCTGATGGGGTATCCGATCAAGAACAAGAGATTATCTCTAGACTTCAACAGCGTTATAACCATATCCATGATTCCTAGAGAGTGAGACTGAGGGGCCACAGCACTTCGTTTGAACGGTTGCTGTGGTGTTCAGTTTTATTCAACCCTATACTGCTCGTTGCCACGCTCTTGTGTGGTAGTGGAGTGGTTAACTAACAGTAGCCACCACGGCACTGTTGTGGGCTTTTTGAACACTTACATGGGACGCAAAAGCAATACATGGGTGTCCTTGACTGTCATCTTGGTTTTTCTCGAAGCAACACAGATTAATTAACGACTGGAGTTTGACCATGCCACTAGAAGTACCGGTTCCCGATGCCTCATTACTGGGTAAATACAAACAACGCAATGCATTCACAGATTGTTACTCGACCGTCGTTACTATTCCTGTCACATTGCCTGAGTTTATTGACGCTTTTTACACCACGCGGTGGTTTAAACTGGAACGATGGTTGCTGGCTTTATTTTGTCGTCAGTCTTCGACAGACAAGCAAGTCAGCCAACTTGCGCGAGCACAAACCAGTGACATGTCTGTCTGGCGGGTGGAGAGTCGAACTGAAACGGAGATCCTGCTTTCAGCTTGGCATACTCGTTCTTGGTTGTGTGTGCAATCTGAACAAACTGGTCGTCACGCCGTTATCTCAACCAACTTGTTGTTTGGCTCAGCCGTGATACCTTCTGAGTCCAATGGTCAGTTTGCTCTTTTGTTTCCTCTGCTCGGTGGTTTTCATCGTTGGTATGCAAAATGTTTACTGGCCGCAGCGGTGAAGAAACTGCGGCTGAAATACAAGCAAGACCAAAAATAACTCTTTACGAGTAAAATAGTTTAAGCACATTGGGGCTGTATTGTGTTTTAACTGGCTGACCTTATTGAAAGTGAGGCAGTACCTCTCTAGCAATGTCTTTTAGCGTTTTCTCAATCGGTTGACGGTTGCGCCTAAGTTGAAGGGATAAGGCAATAATGAACGAAAAAAGGGCTCTCGTGTTTGTATCAATACAACTAAGATGGTTGACTGGCTTGTTATAAACTTGTTCAAATGGTCAGGAAGTTGCACCAAAATGGGACGTTAATTTAAATATCGCCGTGCTTTAGTTTTTTTAATTATTTAAAAACAATAATTTAATAAGAGAATCAATAATAAGTTGAGTGAAGGTGTTTTGGTCTGGTTATTGCTAACTATTATGTTTTAGTTTCAATAACAAGGATGATTTATGAGGCTCAACAAACTGGTAACGGCGGCGGTACTGGCTGTAAACACTCTTCTCTTACCTGTCACACAGGCAGCGGACGACCCATTAAAAGTGGGTTTTGTTTATGTCGGCCCAGTGGGCGATCACGGCTGGAGCTATGAACACGACCAAGGGCGACAAGAGCTCGAGCAACACTTCGATGGCAAAGTAGAAACCACCTATGTCGAAAATGTGCCAGAAGGAGCAGATGCGGAAAGGGTAATCACCCAACTTGCCAAATCCGGCCACGATGTCATCTTTACCACCTCGTTTGGCTTTATGAATCCGACGTTAAAAGTAGCGAAAAGGTTCCCGAAAGTGCATTTTGAGCACGCCACTGGTTATAAACGCGCTAAAAACGTTAGCACATACCTACTCAGTACTTACCAAGGGCGTTATGTCTCCGGTGTTGCAGCGGGTATGCAAACCGAATCGAATGTCATTGGTTATATCGCTTCTTTCCCGATTCCAGAGGTTATCCGCGACATTAATGCGGTGTACCTTGGGGCGAAAAGTGTCAATCCCGACGTTAAAATTAAAATTGTTTGGGTGAGTACTTGGTACGATCCGGGCAAAGAATCCGATGCTGCGAATGCGTTAATGGATCAAGGGGCGGATATTATTATCCAGCACACCGATAGCCCCGCGCCATTAATTGCCGCAGAGAAACGCGGCAAGATGGGGATTGGCCAAGCGTCTGATATGAGTCACTTTGCGCCTAACTCACACATGTTCTCTGTTCGCGATCACTGGGGCCCTTACTATATTGAAACGGTGCAAAAAGTCATGGATGGTACTTGGACATCCGAAGACTACTGGGGTGGTTTTGACGAAGAAATCTTACAAATCGTTTCGGTTAATCCCAACTTGAGTGAGGACATCAAAACCGCGATCAACGAGACCTACGCCAAGATCAAATCGGGTGAGTTCCATCCATTTACAGGTCCAATGAAAGACAACCAAGGCAATGAGGTTATCCCGGCAGGTAAAACGTTGACCAATCAAGAGCTAGCTGGAGTGATGTGGTACGTCGAAGGTATCGACGCCAAAATCCCACAATAAATCGTCATGACATTCAGCGTTAGGTCACTAACGCTGAATGTGTATTAAAGCAACTCAACAAGGCTCGACCTAATGTCTCTTAATCTACCTATTATTGATATCTCCGCTCTACAAAGTGATGACGTCAGTCAATGGACCGACGTGATTAGCGAGATCGACAAAGCCTGCCGTGATATCGGCTTTTTTTATGTGATTGGTCACGGTATTCCCCGTGAGCAGTTCGATCAAGTTCAAGCCATGGCCGATCGCTTTTTTGCACTGCCAGAGTCAACCAAGCAACAGATCAGCATACAACATTCGAGTAACCACCGAGGGTGGGGGCAAGTCAATGCTGAGCAACTCGACCCGAATGGCCCGAGCGATCACAAAGAAACCTTTGATATGGCGCTCGACCTCAGCCCATTTCACCCACAAGTGGCTCGTTGCCCTCAGTTATATGGCCCGAATCAATACCCGCATTTACAAGGGTTTATTCAATTGATGCAGCAACAATATCAGTTGAGTATGGAGGTTGCATTACGCATCCTCAAAGCCATGGCATTGGCGTTGTCATTGCCAATCAACTTTTTTACTCAGCACTTTGCTTACCCGGTGAGTGTTTTGCGCTTGATTCATTACCCGCCACAGTTAGGGCAACAAAATGGGGCCGGCGCTCATACCGATTACGGCTGTATTACCTTGCTGTACCAAGACACCATCGGGGGGCTGCAGGTTCAAGACCGACACGGTCATTGGTTAGAGGCACCGCCGGTCGACAACAGTTTTGTGGTCAATATCGGCGATCTCATGCAGCGTTGGACCAATGACTGTTACAAATCAACCAGTCATCGAGTCACCAGCCCTGCTTGTCAGCGGACGCGCTTTTCGATGCCATTCTTTGTCGAACCTAATTTTGATACCCCGGTCAAGACCATTTCGTCCTGTATAACCAAAGGAGAGGTATCACCTTACCCTGAAGTGACCGCAGGAGACTGGATTTTATCGCGGTTTGCCGATACCTACGAATATCGCAACAAAGACGCGCAATCGTGAGTCCGGTGTGGATAAACAAGCCAGGGTAGGCATTGCCATACCTCATGATAAGCGGTTGAAACCATGAATAAGGATAGTTCAATACAATGGTAAGTGTACCTTTACTGACACTGTGGAATATCAGTAAATTTTATCCCGGTGTGATTGCAAATGACCAGGTCAATATGACCCTGAACAAAGGGGAAATTTTGGCGTTGCTCGGTGAAAATGGCGCTGGTAAATCAACCTTAGTCAAAATGATTTACGGCGTCAGCAAACCCGATAACGGCGCCATTTTATGGAATAATCGAGAAGTGGAAATTATGTCACCCAACCAAGCACGGTCGATGGGGATTGGCATGGTGTTTCAACATTTTTCGGTGTTTGAAACGCTGACGGTGCAAGAAAACATTGAGCTTGGACTCGAGAAAGCCTTTGTGGAGCAACTCGATGATCTGCGCCAAGAAATCATCAACATTAGCAAAAAATATGACCTTCACGTCGACCCAGACCGTTATGTACATAGCTTGAGTATCGGTGAGCAACAACGGGTCGAAATTCTACGTTGTCTCATTCAAGACATTCAACTGCTGATCCTTGATGAGCCGACATCCGTTCTTACGCCCAATGAAGTGACTGGCCTGTTTCGGGTATTAAAAAAACTGGCCAGTGAAGGCACCAGTGTTTTATTCATCAGCCATAAATTAAAAGAAGTGACCGAGCTTTGCGACCGAGCGGTCATATTGCGCGGTGGAAGGGTGACGGGAGAGTGTATTCCTGCAATGGAGACGCCGGAGTCAATCGCCAGAATGATGGTGGGCAGTGAGGCGGTACTCTCAGAAAGTTATTCGAAACGAGAGACACAGCAAGCGATCTTTTCGGTACAAGGCTTGAATTTAGCAGCCAGTCATCCATTTGGTTGCGACTTAGAGCAACTTTGTTTGACGTTGAACAAAGGCGAAATTTTAGGCATTGCTGGTGTGGCCGGCAATGGACAAGAAGAACTGCTCGCAGTGTTGAGTGGTGAGGACACAAGGGTTACGCAAGACACTATCACTTATGCGGGACAATCGATTGGCCATTTGCATGCCGGTCAGCGACGAGCGCTCGGTATGGCTTATGTACCAGCCGAACGATTGGGACAAGGTGCCGTCCCATTGATGAATCTAACGGACAATACCTTGTTGACCAACACCTCATCGCTGACCAAAAGGGGATGGATTCTCAGCCAAAAACTCAAGGTATTAGCGGATAAAATTATTACCGATAACAAGGTGAAGTGCCACAACCAAGGCGCTCAGGCCAAGAGTTTGTCTGGGGGCAATTTACAAAAATTCATCATTGGTCGCGAGGTGGAACAAGTCCCCGGCGTGCTGATTTGCGCCCACCCAACTTGGGGCGTTGATATCGGAGCAGCGAGTGCGATTCATCGACAATTGATTGCTCTGCGAGACCAGGGCTCTGCCATTGTGATTATTTCAGAAGATATCGATGAGCTCTTTGTGCTGTGCGACCGACTGAGCGCATTATATGAAGGTCAGTTATCGCCAATAGTGAAGACAGAAAACACCCATGTTGAGCAAATTGGCAAATGGATGGCGGGTGATTTTATTCACACTAGGGAGGCTGGCCATGCTTAACGTTGAACCACGCAGAGAAAGTGCCAAGTTGATGATTTGGCTGTCACCTTTTATTGCGATCCTCCTTACCATGTTGGTTTCTAGCTTGATGTTTTCCTTATTGGCCGTCGACCCCCTACGCGCTTTTGAAGTCTTTTTGATCATGCCGCTCAGCGATAGTTACAACCTTGGTGAGCTGATGGTAAAAGCCGCGCCTTTGATGTTGTGTGCCACCGGGTTAGCGATTTGCTATCGCGCCAATATCTGGAATATTGGTGCCGAAGGCCAGTTACTGATTGGCGCAGTCGTGTGCAGTTATTTTGCGGTGCAAGCTAGTGAGGAGTCCAGTGGGCTTGTTATGGTGCTGATAGTATTTTCTGGGGTGGTTGCAGGAGCCTGTTGGGCGGCGATTCCGACACTGCTTGAGCGCTACTTTAATACCAATATGATACTTTCAACCATCATGCTCAATTATGTGGGTTTGTATACCTTGCTATGGGCAGTACACGGGCCATTAGCAGACCCACAAGGTTTTGGCTTTCCAGAATCTGCCCTGTTTGCCGATGCCATCTTACTCCCTTTAATCGGAGAGGAAGGCCGAGCCTCTGTCAGTATTGTCATTGCTGTCGCCGTGGCAATTCTTGCCGGAGTTACCTTATTTAAGACCCTACCTGGCTTTGTGATCCGAGTGTATGGGGAAGACAAAGCCGCCGCGCGATACGCAGGGTTTAGCAGTCATAAAGTGGTATGGGGCGTGATGTTATTTGCTGGTGCATTAGCTGGCTTTGCTGGCGCTGCTGAGGTCATGGGGCCCATAGGTCAACTTATCCCGTCGGTCTCACCGGGTTATGGGTATGCCGCCATTATTGTCGCTTACTTGGGCCGCTTAAACCCATTTGGGATCATTCTCTCGGCCTTGTTTATGGGCTGCTTATATATGGGCAGTGATCTCGCGCAGATAGAACTCGGGGTGCCAACCGCCATTACGGGGTTATTTCAAGGGGTGTTATTGTTTTTTATGCTCGCCTCTGATTTTTTAATTCACTATAAAATTTCTTTGGTGACGTCCTCGAACGCAACCCCTGCAATAGGTGCCGGTACTCAAGTATCGGCTCATACGGTGCAAGGTGATATCACCACAGACGCATGCCGCGATAAATAAAGGAACGCGAGATATGGACATCGAATT
Organism: Vibrio sp.; assembly: GCA_041587235.1. Taxonomy (GTDB): domain Bacteria; phylum Pseudomonadota; class Gammaproteobacteria; order Enterobacterales; family Vibrionaceae; genus Vibrio. The sequence continues at coordinate 4,583 of JBFGYW010000071.1, read as the reverse complement.
GATACAACAAATTTTAATCGCGGCCCTGAAAACGGGCACGCCCTTATTGTTGATCGCATTAGGGGAGCTAGTGACCGAAAAGTCAGGTGTGCTCAACCTAGGGCAAGAAGGCATGGTATTGATGGGGGCCATGGCAGGCTTTACCGGGGCGTATTATTCGGGGAGTTTGTTGTTAGGCATTTCATTCGCCATGGCTGCCGGTATGTTGATGGCGCTGTTGTTTGGCGTTTTGGCCCTGAGCTTAAATACCAGCCAAGTGGCCACTGGTTTGGCATTAACCATATTCAGCGTTGGCCTGAGCTCGTTTTTAGGTGAGAGTTTAGTGGGCTCAACGGTCGCCGGCTTTAGCACGCTGAGCATTCCGGTACTTAGCGAACTGCCATTTATTGGTGCACTTTTGTTTCAGCAAGATTTGCTCATTTATTTTAGTTTTGTCATCACCGGCTTGACTTGGTGGGTGCTACATAAAACACGGGTCGGTTTAACCGTCCGAGCAGTGGGTGAAAATCCTTATTCCGCCAATGCACTAGGTATTAATGTACTCAAAATTCGCTATCTTGCCACCCTTTTGGGCGGGGCGATGGCTGGGTTAGCAGGTGCTTATCTCTCTTTATCTTATACCCCAATGTGGATGGAAAACATGAGTGCCGGACGAGGCTGGATCGCTTTGGCCTTGGTGGTGTTTGCCTCATGGCGGGTGGGTTATTTGGTGTTGGGCGCTTATTTGTTTGGTATCGCCTCTATTTTACACTTGGTCGTACAAGGCTTTGGCTTTGATATTTCGCCAAACTTACTGGCGATGATGCCGTACTTAGCGACCCTAGTGGTGATGGTGTTGATCAGCTCCGATGCGATGAAGCAAAAGCTCTCGACACCAATGAGTTTAGCTAAGCCGTTTGATCCCAAACTTCATTGATATCACAAGCGAGCGTGGGCCATAGCGTGGTCATCCGCCTACCAGCCCATTGGTTTTGTCTCGTTATCCTAAGACCGCACAGCCGTTGCGGTCTTTTTTAATTTTGCTCGGAAAACCTATGGACGGGTCAAGCTGACAATGTGAGGTGCAATCGCGTAATCATCGCCGCCCAACTTACCGACAGCCTGTGTCTGACTTTGATCGATCAAATCGTGATGATAAAGATCATCTCTAACGTACACTGATTCAACATTCAACAAAACCACTGAGCCACCAGTGGGTTGTTCGCTTACGGTAATGATGTCACGCAGTGTGCACTCATAGCGAATCGGTGAAGCTTTAACCGCCAAGACATCAACACTTGTCCCAGGGCAGACCTCGATATTAGCGTAGTCAAATTCGCTACCGGCAGCTTCAAGGGTTGCGCTGGTGAGATTGGCTTGTTCGAGAAGTGCCTCATTGATGATATTGACAATACACTGGCCGGTTTGTTTTAAATTGGTGAGAGTGTCTTTGTCCTTACCATTGCGCGGCAAAATTTGGGTGTACATTAACACTGGCGGCTGACAACTGGCGACAGAGAAAAAGGAATAGGGAGCAATATTGTCGACGCCATCGGCGGAGCGAGTACTAATCCAAGCGATGGGTCTAGGAGTTACCCCACCATTAAGTAAGCGGTAATTCTGTTGTGAGGTTAATTCGCTGGTTGTAAAAATCATCTTATCCCTATTAAAAGATCGGTTGGTGTGGATTAGGTAGCATGCCACAAACCCATCTCTTGCTCTACCTGATTACTTGTGCATCATTTCTTGTAAGGTTAACTTTCCAGGAGCCGCCGCGGCAATCATAACAAGCATTCAGATAAAGTTATTCTACATATACAAGTGTGTTGGTTTTTAATTAACCAAAAATAAGTTATGAGTTAAATAAAAACTCATTCTGCGCAATTATTTGTTTTCCAAATAATATAACGAATGGTAGTGTAATTGCCGAAATTAAATAACCATAAGGAAAAAATAAATGCGTTATATGAAGTTACTAGGTGCCCTGGTTGTTGTATCTTTTATTTCTGGCTGTGCAACCCACGGTGAAGTTACCGTGCCCGTAAAGCAAGCGGTTGAAAACCCTAAGTTTGACAATAAAACGATTTCATCTGAAGTTTTGTATGCTCAGCCAAAGCCCGGTATATTCAGTGGCGGTGAAATGCAAGAATTAAAACCAATTGAAAATGCAGAGCTTTCTGTTGGTGCAAGCCGTGTATTGGCTCGCTTTAAGGAACTATTCGCTCGTCAATTACCTTTGACAACAAAGGTGGGACCAACTGGTGAAACAGATTTTACTTTGATTACTGAGTTGACTGCTCACGATAAATCAGGCCCAGCCTATGCGGATTATGATATGGCAGCGTCAATGGGGAAAAAGTTTATTACTCTTGGTTTAGGGGCCTCAGAGTATACAATTCGTGCTGACTTCGATGTAACTTATAAATTACAAAACGAAACTGGGGAAACACTACTTACAAAAACATTTCATGTTGAAGATTCTATTGATCATGAGAGAGGTGGTTTCGATGGGTTTGATATTGGTGAAGATCTAGCTGCAAAATTATTTGAAAAAAATATTATTCTAACAATGAATGGTTTTTTCACAGAATTTAATCAATCAGTTCGTTAAACACATATCTAAATAATGAATAATCCCCTTTAAATACGATAACAGGACACCCATGCATTTTGTTGTGTAAAACATGGGTGTCCTGTTGTTATGGGTTTGCGATATTGCCATTTAAGGCATTATTCGACAGGGGTGGCGGCTTGATGAGCGTTTGGCGCAAATTGAGTCCGCAGCGCTTTTTTGTCTACTTTTCCCACTGGCGTGATTGGCAACGCATCGCAAAAAACCACTTTATCTGGGATCTTATAATCGGCGACCCCCATATCGCGAACGCAACGTTTTACGCCAATGGCCGACAGCGTTTGACTTTCTTTTAACACCACCACAGCCAAACTGCGCTCACCGAGATACGGGTCTGCAATAGCGACCAGCGCGGCATCAAAAATAGCGGGGTGGGCGAGGAGGTAATTTTCAATCTCTTCTGCGGCAATCTTTTCACCACCGCGATTAATTTGATCTTTATCTCGCCCAGTCACCATCAAATTGCCAGCGGCATCCATCTTGACCAAATCGCCGGTCCGGTAAAACCCATCGTCAGTGAAAGCGCGTTGGTTGTGCTCGGGGGCTCGGTAATAGCCGCGAATAGTATAAGGGCCTTGTGTGATCAAATACCCTTCTTGGCCAAGCGGTACATCGTTTCCTTGTTCATCAACGACCCGCACTTCATCGGCGGATGACATGGCTCGGCCTTGAGTATGAATAATGGTCTCGAGCGGGTCGTCAAGTCGGGTGTAATTGACTAAGCCCTCCGCCATCCCGAACACTTGTTGCAGTTGGCATGCAAAGGCGTTAGGGATCTGTGACGCAACATTGGCGCTAAGCTTTTGACCGCCAACTTGAATTAACGACAGGCTGCTAAGATCGCGTTCATTTCGGCCCAGTGCTTCTAACCACAACAAGGCAATAGAAGGTACAAGTGCACAATCGGTGATCCGATACTGCTCAATGAGGGAAAAGGCGGTGTTTGCTGAGGCATCTTGACTGAGCACCACGCAACCACCAACAGAGAACACCCCGAGGGCACCCGGTGAACTCAGCGGGTAATTATGAGCCGCGGGTAGCACACATAAATAGCGGGTACCCGTATGCCATTGGCACACCTCAACACTGGCCTGGACACTGTAGGCATAATCATTGTGGGTACGGGGGATCAATTTCGGTGTGCCAGTGGTCCCGCCAGACAGTTGAAAAAAGGCGATGTGATCGGCTTGACCGTATTGATTGTCAGTGTGTCCGTGCTGGTAAAGATCACCAAAGTTGTGGACACCCATACGAGGCACTAGCGATTCTTCTTGTGGCTGACAAACAAACACATGCTCAAGACTTGGTTGGTTGTCGAGCAATTGTTTGGCCAGGGATAAATAATCAAAGCCCGCCGTCTCTTCTGTTATCACCATGGCTTTGACGTCGGCGTGTTGGCAGAAAAAACTCAACTCGCGTTGGCGATGCGCGGGTAAAGCCATAATCGGCCTAGCCCCTATTTGCAACAGGGCATAATAAGATAAATAAAACTCGACACAATTGGGCAGTTGCACAATGACATTGTCGTTGGCGCCAATGCCGTGAGCGCGAAAACCCGCGGCGATATGTTCAATCTCATCCAGCGCTTGTCGATACGTCAGTTGTCGCTTCGCGTCGATCATCGCCACGCTTTCGGCGTGCTTACTGACGGTGTGCTTAAAGTGCTCAACTAAGGTTTTATCTTGCCAAAAACCGAGTTGACGATAGCGCTTCGCGAGGGGAGTTGGCCATGGGGTAAAATCTTGACATTGTTGCATGTTACTCCTCCGCGTTTAAGAAATTAACGGTTCATTGATGGCTAGGCCTGCAGCGTTGATGATGGTCTGCATTTTGGCGGCGGTTTCTTCTAACTCCGCTTGTGGGTTCGATTGATCAACAATGCCGGCCCCAGCAAAGAGTCGCATTTTTCTTTCATTGACTTGCGCGCAGCGAATCGTCACCACCCATTCGCCGTTTCCTTCGGCATCACACC
>JBFGYW010000070.1:0-14755 GCA_041587235.1 Vibrio sp. | reverse complement strand
GGGCCATCAAATTGGGCATTAAGCGCCAGTTCACCTAAACTGCCACTGGCGGACAATGTGACCGCTTGCTGAGCGTACTGCTTTTCAAGTGCTTGGGCGTTTAATTGGGCCTTGAGAGGATAATTTCCTTTTAAACTGACCTCAGCTTGGCCGGTCATCGCCACTTGAGGCATCAATAACGACAGTGATTTGACTGCGACACGTTGGCCTTGCGCCTCTAGAGCAAAGACCAACTTTTGCACCTCAACGGGGCTGGCCTGTTGTAAAACAAAATCTTGTAACTCAAAAGACTTAAGACGCACACTCAAAGGGAGTTCAATATTGGGCAGAGTGGTTGACGTTGAGGGCTGGCTCTTAGTACTGGCGGAGACGCTTTGAACCTCCCCACTTTGTTGACTCTTCGCCAATGCTACTTTCACATTTTGCCACTGAGTATCACCAATATTAAGCTGGTCTGAGCGCATCGATAATGACGTAGCAAAGTGTTGCCATTGCACGATTTGGCCGTCGACTTCGATATGAATATCATCTAAGATCAATGACTGAATTTGAATCGGCACCGGCGCCGTAATCCGCGACATTGACTGATTGCTCTCATTGGTTTGCTCGCCGTCTTTGGCGCCCGTTGACAATGTCAAATCCAAACCGCTCAACTTGGCCTGGTTGATACATAACTGACTCGACATCAAGCAAGAAAGTGAATTATCAATAATGAGCTCATCGACTTTGGCATCAAGAGAACTTGCCGAATCTTGATAGTGCACTCCTTTGACGGTTAATTTACCGAGCAAACTGCCTTGCATACTTTCAATTTTGAGATTGGGTAACGCTTGCTGAGCTCCCCAAGAAACCAAGCTCAGCCCTGGCTGACTAAATAAGATCACGGTGATCAAAGCCGCCGTGATCACCAGCAACAACACCATAGACAGAGCAAACCACTTGCTCCACTTCCACAGTTTTATACTCATAAATCCGGCCCCAAGGAAAAGTGAATGTTAAATCGATCGCCGGGGTCAGAATCGAGTCCCCAAGCAAAATCTAAACGAACAGGACCAATGGGTGATGCCCAGCGAATACCCGTTCCGACCCCTCGATTCCAATCAGGTGCATCGGTAAACGCATCGCCGTAATCGTAAAACGTCGCCAACCACCAATTCCCCGTCAGGCGATATTGATACTCTAAAGTACTGGTGGCGAGATACTGACCACCGATTAAATCATCATCGTCATCCGTCGGTGAGATAGACTCATAGTCGTAACCGCGAATACTGTTGTCGCCACCAGCGAAAAAGCGCAGTGAAGGCGACAATTTAGTAAACTCATCGGTAAAGTTGGCTCCCCCTTCAAGACGAAAAATACCGCGGTGGTTTTGGCCAATACTTCGTATCCACTTGGTGGTCGCTTGCAGACGCAACACTCGTGTTTCCGAAAATACCGCACTGTCGCCATATTCAAGGGTGAGACTTTGTTTGTCTCCCCACAATGGCATCCGGCCGGCATCGCTTTTCGTACGCGTACGGCTAAAGGTCACCCCTGGCAGCACAAAATGACCAATATCATCTTGATCGGCTTGCTCATAATCTTCCACTAAGTAACGGACAAATAACGTGCGATTCCAGCCTTTGTCTGGGTGCCAATGGTGCTCAAAAGCCAAGTTCGACTCCAAACTCTTGGTGTCTTCGTAATCAACACGCTTTAAGCCATAAGCAATACGATAATAACGGTGTAAGACATCTTCCAAGGGGATTTTGTAACTGGCGGTGACCGCTTGCTCAGGGTCAGACACGGAAATACTGGAGCTAAAACTGTGCCCCGTCTCGGTTACCCAAGGCTTTTTCCAGGTCAAAGATCCCCTGACACCGACGTCAGTTGAATAGCCTAAACCAGTTTCAAGCTGATTCTGACTTTGCGGGGCTAAATTCACATCGATGGGCAAATCCCGTTGTTGCCCCAGATCATCCAATTTGGGCTCGACGAAAATTGACGAGAACCAATTGGTATTCGACAAATTGTGATTAAACAAGCCAAGTTGATTGACATCATAGGGATCGCCTTCTTTGAAAGGCATAAGCGAAAAGACTTTTTCATCGACAATTTGACTGCCGCTCAGGCTAACTTGACCAAAATGGTAACGAATACCTGAATCGTAGTGTAAATGAATATAGGCTTGATTTTTTTTCACTGACACCGCCAGCTTACTTTGCGTAAACTTAGCGTCGAAGTAACCTTTTTGCACCGCTAGACTTTGCAAACTCGATTTGAGACTTTGATAATCTTGATGATTAAGGCGCTGGCCGACTTTTAATTTCGTGTCCGATAGCAAAGTTTGAAAATCTGGATCAGTATCAGCTTCACCGCTGAGCACCAAGTCGAGAGTTTTGATCAGTACTGGCTCACCCAATTGGATCTGAGCGGTTAATTCACTGTTATCGTCACTGATCTGATAGTCAATCTCAGCTTGATAATAGCCTAACGCATTGAGCGCACCTTCAATACTTGATGTTAGGCGCGAGCGAAACCGAAGAGACGTGTTGTACTCCGACTCTTTAATGGAGGCTAAGTGTGCCTGGATGTTTTTTTCAACCTCACCAGAAACCCCCGTCAATTCAAAATCGACCTTAGCCCAAACGGGTATACTCACGAGTGACAGCAATGCCACACTAAAAATAACGGCTCTCATTCATCCCTTACTATCGATTTTTATCTGGTTTTTTACCCATAACAGATAATCATGATAGCTTGTATACTAGCCAAATTCTGTACATTGCCGGTAATTCTTACAAGATGATAACAATGATTATTAGCGGGAAAAATTTGGCGAAGTGCCCCAGGATAGTTTATACGAATAGCGTTGAAGCCGGGATCAAAAAGCGGAAATTTTTTGCAAACACCATTACTTATCTATACGACATTACTTTATACAATTTTACTAAATAAAATCGCTCGAAGATTGACGAAGGTCCACTTATCGGTGAACCTTCAATCGATAAATGAATTAGCTATTTAACTGACTGATCGCTTGGTTTACCTCACGATAGACATTGAGACAATGCGGGTCTTTGATATTGGGCAGTTGCACTTTGCCTTGGTCAAAATCAAAGCTGCCCACGCCTTTAACGACGAATTGGCCTTTGAACAAAGTTTTGACAAAACGTGCTATTTGTATTGGTCGGTAAACATTAAATTCACGTTGCATAGTACCCTTCCTTTGTTATTGTTATTGAATTTGGTAACCTTAATCGCTAGGCCGCACTCGCAAGGTTATAGAAACTGACGTGTCTTGTGATTTTCAGCCACAGAATCTGCAGTATCCTTATTCGCAGTAACGCGTAAATCGATCATCATCAGCAGACAAAAATCATTCTTGCCAAGTCATGCCCCTTTTCGGTGAGCTCGCCCCACTTCAATTCAGGTTAAAACGGCCCGCCATGGTATCGATATCAGCGTGACAACGACAAATACGATCTTAAACTCAAAATTTAGAACAAATATCTGCATTCATCGTTATTGAACACTATGATAACAGCGAGCAAATATCGTATTTAGTATGAAACGCTATGAGTTATCACTTTTTTGGGTATTCATAATCTACTAAAAATAAACCTCAGGTGAGTCAGCTCGGTTACACATCAAGTAATAAGCGATTGAATTTCAACATGTAAAATAAAGTATTTCTTCAATAACCTCTTTATCTCAAACATGAACTCAAGCTTAGAAACATTCGCCGAGGCCAATAATAGTGAAACGAGAAAAATGCGCTCGCCCCAAATGTTTCATTTTTTCTGGCAAACTATGTTAAGTACAAGCAAGAAACCCGCCAGATTTTACAAAGCCAATCATTACAGTTACTTAGTAGAAACGCTCTGACATCATTTACAAGCAAAGCACCAAAAAAACTCACGAATCCAATTCATTACAACTTAGAGGCTACACTAAGAAATAAGTGCCAAAAAAATGCCAGTAAAAGTGAATCCCATCACGAATATTTTTCGCTTGGCGATATTGACACCTTTAAAAACGATGAAGTAACGCATGTTAAGCGTCAGAAAATACACTTTAGATACTCAGAGAATACACTTTGGATACATGGTCACCTTGTTTTATTCATAAGATGTAAACCACAAGCTTTCTCGACACTGAGCACCTTGTTATATTATAACATAACTACTTGTACCCATCAGATGAATGTTAACTCGCGATGTCGTTAGATTGATATTATCTTTCCTTGGTGGTCAACACTTTGTCATATCCATTTGCTAAGCTGGTTAAACCTATGCTGATGACGAAAGATGGCCATTCATATCAATTTATATAACGCGTAATGACTAACGTATGAGTGCGGCATCGCCGATATCAACCACAATAAGAACACTGCTGGATGCGGTATTTTTCGGATAATTTAAACTTAGGAACTGACCATGAAACTGTTACACGCCTTCCCTGTTGCTTTAACCCTTTCTCTCGTTCACAACGCCGTACACGCGGAAACTTACCGACAGCATGACGCCCACGTTCATGGTGTGGTGACACTGGATATCGCTCAGGATGGCCAAGATATGTTGGTCGAATTAACGGCACCGGGTATGGATGTCATTGGTTTTGAACACACCCCAAAAAACCAAGAGCAGCAAAAAAAATTAGCCGCGAGTCAAGCTGTGTTAACCAATGTCAGTCAATGGTTGCAATTCAATTTACAAGCAGATTGTAATGTCACCAGCGCAGAGGTCTCCCATCAGTTGGCAGGAGAAACGGATCACGACGAACACGGCCACGCCGATCATGACGAACACGATCACGACGAGCACGATCACGCTGACCATGATGAACACGATCACGACGAGCACGGCCACGCCGATCATGATGAACACGATCACGACGAGCACGATCACGCTGACCATAATGAACACGATCACGACGAGCATGATGAGAATGGCCACGGCCAATTTAGCGGGCAGTACGCCTTCCATTGTGAGAACCCACAAGCGTTAAACCAATTAACGACCCAGTGGTTTAATCAGTTCCCATCTACGCACGAAGTGAAGATCAATCTCTTTACCGATCGTGTACAAACCTCTTTCGAGCTCGAGAAAGACCAGAAGAGCATTCAGTTTTAATTTTCACAAGGGAGGCATTGGTCTCCCCCTTTTTCTTTCACGGAGCCTTTTATGCCTTTACCCAATGCCGTGACTTTGTCTGATTTGACATTTCATTGGCCGAATTCTTCTCAAGCCACGCTCGTTATCAAACAACTTAGTATTCAACCTCAAGAGCACGTCTTTATTAAAGGGCCCAGCGGCTGTGGCAAATCAACCTTGCTGAGCTTACTCACTGGAATTCAAAGTCCGACCCAAGGTAAAGTGACTATTTTAAACACCGACTTATCTTCGCTAAACGCCCGTGCTCGAGATCAGTTTCGCGCCGATCACATCGGCTATATCTTTCAACAATTCAATTTATTGCCTTATCTCAATGTCATCGATAACGTGTTACTGCCGCTGCAATTTTCAAAAAAAAGGCGCCAGGCCACAGGGCAAAATGCCAAACAAAAAGCCCACTCACTGCTTTCTCAATTAGGTCTACCCAAAAACCTGTTTAGCCAATCCGTCACGGCTTTAAGTATAGGTCAGCAGCAGCGTGTTGCCGCCGCACGCGCTTTGATTGGCGACCCCGACTTGATCATTGCTGACGAACCCACTTCGGCACTCGATCACGACAACCGTCACGCTTTTATCGAGTTGTTACTCTCACAAGCGAATCGAGTCGGCTCAACCGTGTTGTTTGTCAGTCACGATCCAACTTTAGAAGGTCAGTTTTCCACCAGCTTGGATCTCACCAGCATCAACCTCGCTTATGGAGCTTAATATGGCCGGTATTCTCTCTCTTGCTTGGCGCAGCTTACTCAACCGCCGTACCAGTGCCATTTTGACGATCTTGACCATCGCCGTTTCTGTGGTTCTGCTGATGGGCGTCGAACGTATTCGCACCGAAGCCAAAGATAGCTTTGCCCATACGATTTCGGGCACGGATTTAATTGTCGGCGGTCGCTCTGGGCAAGTAAACTTATTGCTTTACTCTGTTTTTCGCATCGGCAATGCCACCAATAACATCGATTGGCAGAGCTATCAGCACTTTGCTAACCATCGCTTAGTCAAATGGGCTATTCCCATCTCATTAGGAGACTCCCACAAGGGGTTTCGCGTGATGGGCACGAATCAAGATTACTTCAATTTTTATCAATACGGCACGAAGCAAAAACTGGCCTTTGCAGAGGGTCGCCCATTTTCAGGGTTATTTGATGCTGTGATTGGTGCTCAAGTAGCCAAAAAGCTCGGCTATAGTCTGGGATCAGAGATGATCCTAGCACATGGCATCAGCGATGTGGCTTTTGCTCGCCACGATAACTTGCCCTTTAAAGTGGTTGGCATTCTCAAACCAACGGGGACCCCAGTAGACAAAACCATTCACGTCTCCTTAGAAGCCATCAGTGCGATTCACGTCGGTTGGGAATCTGGTGCTCATATAGGAAAAACGCCAACGGTTGAGCAGTTGCAGCAATACGATCTTCAACCCAAAGAAATCACCGCAATGATGCTTGGTTTAAAGTCGCGAGTGTACGCCTTTGCACTTCAACGTGAGATAAATACCTACCCAGAGGAACCCTTGAGTGGCATTTTGCCCGGTGTGGCTCTGCAAGAGTTATGGGGTATGATGTCAGTGGCTGAGCAAGCGTTATTCATCGTCTCACTTTTTGTGGTGGTTGCCGGCTTTTTGGGCATGCTCAGCAGCTTACTGGCCAGCTTAAAAGAGCGCCGACGAGAGATGGCGATTTTACGGGCTATGGGGGCACAACCGCGGGTCATCATGACATTACTGGTGAGTGAAGCCAGTATTTTAACACTATCTGGACTTGTACTTGGGGTCGTGCTTTTATATTGTGCTCTAGCCGTAGTTGGGCCTTTATTACAAGCCCAATACGGATTGCAATTCCCTCTCAAGATGCCGTCATCTTACGAGCTGAAACTGCTTGGCAGTGTATGGACAGCAGGTACCCTAGTCGGCTTTTTCCCCGCTTGGTTTGCTTACCGTCAATCGCTCAGTGATGGCATGACGATTAAGGTCTAAATGATGATAAAACGATGCCTGGCCCTGGCCACAATAGGGCTGCTTTGGTTTGGGTTCATCGCCCAAGCCAGCGCTGATCCCATTTTGCTTGATTGGCCTGATTTAGTGCCCGAAAAAGAACGAGCGATGTTTGATGAAAAAGGATTACCCGCCATCAATCACGACGGGGGAGCAGCAGCACAATCCCTGATTGGCAATGTACGCCCAGAGCTCAACAACAGCGAAGTCAAAATTCCGGGGTTTGTGATCCCTCTTGAAGGGGACCAAGACACCATTACCGAATTTTTATTAGTGCCTTACTTCGGCGCATGTATTCACGTCCCGCCGCCGCCGCCCAACCAAATCATCTACGTCAAATTTCCTCAAGGCGCACCAGTACAACAATTGTGGGATGTGATTTATGTGATTGGCAAGCTCAAGACAGAGAACACACAATCTGATCTTGCGCAGACCGGTTATACCATTGAGGGAGCGAGTATTGCACCCTATGACGATCAGTAATACAAGATGACAACCTGACCTAAAACCAAACCATCGGTACAAGCATACCTACCTGACGCGAGCGCTCATCGCCTTCGCGTCATTACTCAATGTAGCGTGATAAATAAAGTAGTAAGCCAAAGTAAACCAACACGACCGCCGTCGATGTCAGGATCCGCTTCCAATTGATCTCTGCTTTCATACAACGCCCTCTCTTTACAATGATAACAACCTTAACAAGTCATTATCATATCGAAAAGCTTTTTTGTGTAAAAATCCCCCAAGCTTGGTTAGAATAAAAGCGACCAAATCGAAACTTTGCCAGCGATGAGACACTGTCTGTTGTATTTAGGTCTGTTGTATTTATGCCTTTTTATTTCATAAACAACAATCACCCCCATTGATTCGATATTACTTTGCACAGTCAAAAGGAATAATAGGTGACTTTCATGTCGGATAAAGGCCATCAAGGTCCCGAGACCAAACACGCGCCACATAAAAAACACTATCTCAAAGACAGTGCGCAACAAATCGCAACTATGGCCAAAACTCATCACCTCGATCACTTACTCAAAGCGACGAGTGACGAATCAGAGACACCTTTACAGCGCACACAGCAACGCTTACAAAAACGCCAAGAGTTAAGACAACAAAACCTCGAACAAGTCGTGAAGTTTGCCTACAGTGCCTGCCAAAACGAAACCGCCACTCAAGATCTAGACCAAGACTGGCTTTACCGATTTTTTGACTTTGCCCAAGAAGTTCACAATCAAGCGATGCAAAAACTCTGGGCTTTAGTGCTCAAAAAAGAAATCATCACCCCAGGTGCTATTTCATTAAAAACCATGAAAACTCTTTATGAGATGAGCCCCAAAGAAGCCCAAATGGTACAACGTGCCGCCACCTTATCTTGTTACTTTGGCGGAGATACCGGTCGCAAATTACTTTTGGGGTACCAATCTCAAGGCAGTTTTTTTCGTTTTGGCAAACGCAAGAGCAGTGCGCACCTCAATACCAGCAGCTTTCAATTGCCTTATTCTAATTTGTTAATTTTGGTGGAACTCGGTGTCTTGCATGCAACTGAGTTGGAATCGGGGGAAATAGATCAAAGTGCGCCTTTGGTTATCCAATATCAAGATGACACGCTTTCGTTACAGGCAACACAAAAAGGGGTGCGCTTGGTGTATTACCGTTTCACCCCAGTGGGAAATGAACTGTGTCAATTACTGGGTAACAAGAAAAATACCAAATACCTAGAACAATTAACCGACATGCTTCACCAAAAGTTTCAACTCGCGACCCCTGTCGTCAAAACAGGAGTCGATCAGAAGGTATAACATGGCCATTTGTTATCGAGTCATTAGGCCGCAAACTGTCACGCAATAACGGACGCGTTTGCCCCGGTGATCGCCGAATCTTTATCAAACCAAGTGAGCTTATCTCGCAATGCCACCACTTCACCGACCACAATCAAAGCCGGTGACGAGGCATTTTCTGCTAGGGTAGCCAACTGCTGTAAAGTCCCGGTCAATACTTTTTGACTTTGATGGGTACCGCGCTCAATGATAGCAATAGGTGTGTTTGCTGCTCTGCCGTATTCGATCAGTTGTCTCTGTAGGTGACATGCTTTCATCAAGCCCATGTAAATCACGAGCGTTTGTTTATCTCTTGCCAACGTTGACCAATCCAGGCTGTCACTTTCCGCCTTCAGATGCCCCGTCACAAACAGCGCCGACTGAGCATAATCGCGATGCGTCAAGGGGATCCCTGCATAAGCTGTCGCTCCTGCGGCGGCGGTAATACCCGGGACAACTTGAAAAGACACACCTGCATCAACCAGTACCTCTAGCTCTTCACCACCACGGCCAAAAATGAAAGGATCGCCCCCTTTAATTCTCACCACTCGATGACCTTGCTTGGCAAAATCGACCAACAATTGATTGGTTTTTTCTTGTGGCACACTGTGGTGACCGGCTTTTTTACCGACACACACCAAGATAGTGTCCGATGGGATCAGGGCCATAATGTCGTCTGAAACCAAATAATCGTAAAGAACGACATCGGCTTGCTGAAGAAAGTGATACGCTTTGAGTGTGAGTAACTCCACATCGCCGGGCCCGGCGCCAACCAAAGCAACCTCGCCGGCTTTTAATTGACTCGGCTGGTAGGGCGAGCTGACTAAACGTGGTTTAGGCGCTTTTAATGGGGTAACAGTATCCTTACGACTCATGACGGTTCTCTTTTCAAACAGCGGTTGATAGTGGCATTATTACTCGCTAACTTTATGACTTGAAATTCTAAAATTTCATTCTTTATGCTTTTTACTGCTAAGAGATGAGACACAACTTGGCCTATTTACCCAAGAGGAATAAAAACCATGGATAATCACTCACAACAGCCTCACGACAAACTCGAATCGCACTGGCAAACCACCCAATTGCCCGCTTTAGACGTAGACGAACTGAGCGATTGCCAATGGCTGCAATACCCCACTCAAGAAGTCATTATAAAACAAGGGCAAAGGCTAACTTCCCTCTATTTTGTTGTAGAAGGTGTTTTACGCGAACAGCAGATCGATCCTCAAGGTGCGCTCACGTCTAAAGGACTTTATAGTGAGGGTGATTGGCTAATGAGCCTTTCTCACTTATCATCGCCAGTCAGTGAAAGTTTAATTGAAAGTGTCACCCCTTGTCAGCTCATCGAGCTGCCAATTGCGTTGGTGAACGCTTGGCGTACAACGCAAAACAGAAAATGGCCTGCCCTACTTGAGCGCTATTGCCAGCAACTCGAGCAAAGAAAACAGCTACAAAATCTTGATAGTCAGGCCGTCTATCAAAGTTTGCTCTTACGCTATCCAGACTTAGCCACTTGGTTCACGGCAGAGCAATGCCAACAGTCACTGTCAGCTTAATCTTTTACAAACACTATGGATTGCTGAGTTAACGAGGTTTTATATGCAAGAGATACAATGGACTTTATACCGCTTTGATCAACTCCCCAACGAGCTGTTGTACGACGTGATCAAATTGCGTATTGATGTCTTTGTGGTGGAACAGACCTGCCCTTACCCAGAACTGGATAACTTGGACAAGCACCCGGGTGTTTATCACCTGATTGGTGAACTCAATGGAGAAATCGCCGCCTATGCTCGATTATTACCCCCTGGGTGCAGTTATGATCAAGCCAGTATTGGGCGAGTGATCATCGCCCCACAGGCACGTGGTTTGGGCATCGGTCATCAGTTGATTAAAACCGCTCTAGATTATCAGTTTGACCAGTGCCATTACCCAAGCTTGACGATTGGCGCACAAGCACACCTTAGCGACTTCTATCAGCAACACGGATTTGAGATCATCAGTGAGCCTTATTTAGAAGATAATATTTTACACGTCAAAATGCACTTAAGCAGTGAAGACAGACAATAAACCCTATGAGTTCATAACACGGTCAGTATATTGGTGAACAACTTATTGAGCTTGTCGGCCAAATTGACCATCAGACATGCGAAAGAACATCACAGCTTGATCACCTTTACTCAGCTGCAAAATATCAACTTGCCCCTCGGCGGTCAGTTTATAGCGGATCACTTCACCGGCCCGTATACGACTGAGGGGCTGGTCGGCACCTTCTACAGCTACCAAAGCGTTTAAATCGCCCATTGGCAACTGATTAACCCTAAACACCTTCGCCAAGGTATCGCCAGACTCCACAGTGTATTGATGCCATTGCTTAGACTGCAATGGTGCCACCTTGGTATTTTCACTGCTCATATCTTGTAGATTGAGTCCAACATTAACGCGTTGCGGCGTTTGGCTTTCCGCGTTTGATAAAGTCGAATCAGGCAAGGGAATAACAGCAATGACCAGAACCAATATCGCCAAAATACCGATACCGCGACGATGAGCCAAGGGCAAGGCATTAAACGATTGATATAGTGCTTTACATTTCTCACGGCCACTTTGGTACCAACCACGTGTACGCACAGAAACAGCCTGGGAGAACTCTGCAAAGTACTGTTGGGGTTCTTTGGGTTGTGGTTTCTTTTTCACACGCCGGTTCATTGTCTAATACCTTGTTGGCTGATTAACCATGAGAGACACTAATAGCCCGATTATAAAGAAAAAAGCAGGCTAAAAGTGGTCAGTAGTGGCAATTTTTACGTGAACTTGACGGGAATATCAATCGAAACACAACAAAGTTGCGAAGTCGGTGGTCAAGGATTTAAACCTGCGAGTGAAACTGTTATTCTGATGGCTTTATTTAATAATGCAAAAGAGAGACAGCATGTCTGAAGTTACATTTAACACAGTAGAAGAAAAAGCCAGCTACGGTATCGGCATCCAAATGGGCCAACAACTTGCAGGTTCTGGCCTCGAAGGCCTAAGCGTTGCTGCCATCGCTGAAGGTATTGCAACCGCTCTTACCGGTGCACAACCAGCGGTAGAAATCGACGAAATCAACAAAGCTCTACAAGAGCTTAGTGGCCGTGCTGAAGAAGCGCGTCAAGAAGCCGCTAAAGCTGCCGCTGCCGATGGCGAAGCGTTCCTAAAAGACAACGCACTACGCCCTGAAGTAACGGTACTAGAATCGGGTCTACAATACGAAGTGATCACTCAAGGCGAAGGTGAAATCCCAACTTCAGACAAGCAAGTCCGTGTTCACTACCACGGTCAATTAACTGACGGTACCGTATTCGACAGTTCTGTAACACGTGGTGAACCGGCAGAGTTCCCAGTGACTGGCGTTATCAAAGGTTGGGTTGAAGCACTACAACTTATGCCTGTCGGCTCTAAATGGAAATTGTACATCCCACAAGACCTTGCTTATGGCGAGCGCGGTGCCGGTGCAGCGATTCCTCCATTTGCTGCCTTAGTATTCGAAGTAGAACTACTCGATATCCTATAAAAAGCAACCAGTGACATATGTGGTCACTGTGTTGTCAGTACTGTCATTGGCAAGTCAATATTTAAGCGAGTGCACAGTTTTTCTGTTAAAGCGACGGTATTCCGTCGCTTTTTTTATAGTGAACTTATACACTGGAAGAATGTTGTTCATTTCCTTAAGGATTAACCATGAAATTCTTCAAATCCGCCGTGCTTTTGAGCGCGCTCACACTCTCTCTACCAAGTTATGCCATGTTCGGTTTTGGTGATGACTCTGACAGTGATAACAACACTACCAGCAGCCTTGGTTCGATTGCTAATATGGCATCATCTCTTAGCACTTCGAGTGTTAACACTCAGAGTAACTCTCCTGTCGTAGAAGCATTGACAAGTCAACTCGACGTTTCATCTGCTCAAGCAACAGCGGGTTCTGGTGCATTACTGGCTTTGGCATCAAGCCAACTATCCAGTGATAACAGCAGCGAACTATCCAGCTTGATTCCTGGACTCAGCGGTTTAGAAAGCTCTGTACCCGGCCTTAGCAGTATGGCTTCAAGTATGGGCTCAGTCACTCAGATCTTTGAAGGGCTTGGTATGGATGCCTCAATGGTAACTCAATATGTACCTGTGCTGATGCAATACCTCAGCTCACAGGGTGCCTCAAGTGGCTTAATGAGCTCACTGGGCAGCCTATGGCAGGCGTCATAACCTCGAAAAGAGTTAGACAAAAAGCAGCACAGGCTGCTTTTTTCCCTCAACAGGCCAAAGTACAAAAAGTTGGCTGAATACCATCACGACTCGAACATAACATCCTTATCTCTGCATCTGATAAAAGTCACACTTTCTTGATAAGCTCTTTGCTCGCGATCACAATTACATAAACAGACTTACAACCAATAATAAAACGTCATTAATCCATGGTATTAAGAATGATAGTTACTAATTTAGTCAATAGGATGCAAAGTGAAAATCAAACATTGGACGTGGGTCATAGCGACAATAGCAATCACAAGTGGTGGCTATTTCACTTGGCAAAAACATTTAAATTATAATTTTGGCGTCATCTCAGAAGGTAAGGTGTTTAAGTCTGCAGCTATCAACCCAGAGGTATTAGAAGACTATACTGAAGAGTATAAAATAAAGACCATTATCGACTTACGCAATGAAATCACCAAATATTCATCAGAAGAAATGGCCGCAGCCGCGGCTAAAATTGAGTCCGTTAATTACGTCAATATCCGTTCTAAGCAAGTCCCCGACCAAGACACCCTCAAGCAATTTTATCAAATTTTGGATAACCCCGATAATTATCCTGTCCTGATTCACTGCTATCACGGTCTAGGTAGAACAATGCTCTATTCGGCACTGTACCGAATTGAGTATGAAGGGTTTAGTAATGAAGAGGCGCGCAGTAAGACTCGCTGGTTGGTAGAATCCCCCTTCTACGATAGTTCATTTGCACAAGGTAAAAATAAGGGCGATTTCCTGATTAATTATAAGCCTAGAGCCTTGGGGAGTAATGCTACAATCGAAACCATCGCCAAATACAAAGAAAACCCGTTAAGAGTGAGAGGTTGAGTGCCAAGCTGATCTGTGAATGATCGGCTTCACCACCTTATCGAGTGATAAATCACTAGGGTGAACCGCTATTGAATAAGGTTGACTTGGGTTAAGTGTAATCAGTATAAAATAGTAAGACAAAAAATAAAAAAGCCGAGCAAACGCTCGGCTTTTTTCTGCATTAAAGTAAAAATTACTCTGCAGCAGCTTCAGCTTCTGGGCGGTCAACAAGCTCAATGTAAGCCATTGGAGCTTTGTCGCCAGCACGGAAACCAGCTTTTAGGATACGAGTGTAACCGCCTTGACGGGCAGCGAAACGTGGACCTAATTCATTAAATAGTTTTGCTACAACTTCGTTATCACGAGTGCGAGCAAATGCTAGACGACGGTTAGCAACACTGTCAGTCTTAGCTAGTGTAATCAAAGGCTCAACGACGCGACGTAGCTCTTTTGCTTTAGGCAATGTAGTCTTGATAACTTCATGACGTACAAGAGAGCTAGCCATGTTGCTAAACATTGCCTTGCGATGGCTGCTGTTGCGGTTGAGTTGACGACCACTCTTACGATGGCGCATGACCTAATCCTTCTAACTAGTATCGATTAATCTTCAGCGATAGACGCCGGCGGCCAGTTTTCTAGGCGCATACCCAGAGAAAGGCCACGTGATGCAAGTACGTCTTTAATCTCAGTAAGAGATTTTTTACCAAGGT
>JBFGYW010000069.1:0-15010 GCA_041587235.1 Vibrio sp. | reverse complement strand
GCCCCATAAGCAGTGTTGGCAACCAGGTAGACACCCAAGGTACATATGTAACGATGAGCAAAAATAAGAACATCACAGCCACCCAAGGCAGCGCCGCTTTTACCACTTGCAACATCGACATTTTCGCCACCCCAGCCGTGACAAACAAATTCAAACCAACCGGAGGGGTTATCATGCCAATTTCCATGTTCACCACCATCATGATCCCCAAATGAATCGGGTCAATCCCCAACGCGATGGCAATCGGAAACACCAAAGGTGCGACAATAATCAAAAGCCCCGAAGGCTCCATAAATTGACCGCCGATCAGCAAGAGAATATTAACGACAATCAAAAAACTGATCGGTCCAAGTCCCGCCGAGAGCATAGACTCAGTGATCATTTGCGGGATGCGTTCTTCGGTCAAAACGTGTTTTAATATCAAAGCATTGGCAATAATAAACAGCAACATAATGGTCAGCTTACCCGCCTCAAAAAGGGTCTTTTGGGTATCGGCATGGACAAAGGTTTGCATCACTTTCACCACGGCAGGACGCGTATTAGTGTGATCGGCAAATGGCCCCATATCTCGGTAGACAAAGTTGGCAATCAAGAACGCATACACTGCAGCGACTGCCGCTGCTTCGGTTGGCGTAAAGACGCCCCCATAGATGCCACCTAAAATAATTACCACCAGCAACAGCCCCCAGCTGGCTTCTTTGGCTGCGTGTAACGCTTCTCCCCAACCGACAAATGGCTGTTTCGGTAAATGTTTAATGCGCGCAACAATATATATCGCGACAATCAGCATAAAACCGGCCAATAACCCAGGGATCACCCCACCGAGAAACATCCGCCCAACCGATACATCTGTCGCGGCGGCATACACAACCATGACAATTGACGGCGGGATCAAAATACCCAAGGTACCGGCATTACAAATCACCCCCGCAGCAAACTCCTTGCTGTAGCCATTTTTAACCATACCGGCAATCACAATACTGCCGATGGCAACAACCGTCGCAGGCGATGACCCTGACAAAGCCGCAAACATCATACACGCCACCACCGAGGCCATAGCAAGTCCGCCGCGAAACCAACCGACCATGGCGATCGCAAAGCGAATTATGCGCTTTGCCACTCCGCCAGTGGACATAAAACTCGATGCTAAGATGAAAAAAGGGATGGCTAATAAGGTATAGTGGCCGGCAAAGGCATTAAACAAGGTTTGCGCCACCGATGATAAAGAAGCATCAGAGTGCAGCAATAAAAAGAGCACGCTCGACAAACCCAGAGAAATGGCAATCGGCACGCCGATGAGCATGAAGGCAATCACCAGAATAAATAAAAACAAAATCGTCATCAGTTGCGCTCCTTGCCATCAAAAGTGTCTACCAGTTCATCACTCATTGCTTGCATGTCATCTTCTGCTTCATGGCCGGCAATTAACCGGTCGCTTTCTCCGCGCACAATTTGCCAAGCAAGCTGCAAAAATCGAAACAATAACAGCCCCATACCCAGTGGCAGCGCGAGATAAGGAATAAAGCGCGGCAACTTTTCATATCGCTCGCCTTCATTGAGCCAATCCGCCATAAATTGCATCATCTCAGGCATTGGGATATCGTCGGTTTCATACCAAGCGCGCTCAGTGGCAAACGGGTACCAATAGGTCCACGAGCCATAAAGGAATAAAGCGGCAAACAGCAAACAACAGAAGCAGGACAACAAGGCCATCCCCCTTCTCATTGACGGCGAAACCATATTGATAATCACATCTACCCCTATGTGAAATTGCTTTTTCACCCCGTATGACGCGCCAACTAATACCATCCAAGCAAACATAAAGACCGTCAGCTCTAATGCCCATAAGATATTGCTATTAAAAACGTATCGGCAAACCACATTGGCAAAAGTCAGCAAGGTCATTGCACCGAGAAAAAAAGCGATCAAGGTTTCTTCGATGTGATCAGTCCATTGGCCGATTTTTTTTAGTTTTGATGATTCCATAACTCATTCACTTCTAAAGTAGGGAGGCATTGCCCCCCTTATTGGCTAATGACAATCCTTTATTGCGCTTGATTTGAGGATAAAGCGGCATCAATCAGATCTTGACCTATGTCTTTCTCAAATTTTTTCCACACCGGTTTAAGCGCATCGACCCACTGATGGCGTTGCTCAGGGCTAAGCGTTCTCACCACGCCGCCGGCATCAATAATATTTTGCCGATTGGCTAGATTCACCTTGGTTGATTCAGCGTTTCTCGTTTCGGTCACTTCGCGAATAATGGTGTTGAGTTGCTCGCGCACATCGTCAGGTAACTCTGTCCAAAACGCGTTCGACGTCACCACCAAGTAATCGAGAATGCCGTGATTACTTTCGGTTACCCCATCTTGGACTTCGAAAAACTTTTTGCCGTAAATGTTAGACCAGGTATTTTCTTGACCATCGATGACCTTGGTTTGCAAACCACCGTAGACTTCTTTAAAAGACATTTTTTGCGGATTAGCACCGAGTTGTTCAAATTGTGCTACGAGGACATCAGAAGCCTGTACCCTAAATTTCAAGCCTTTGGCATCTTGTGGCGTGAGTAACGGGCGGTTGGCGGAGATTTGCTTCATGCCATTGTGCCAAAAGGCCAAGCCTTGTAAGCCGCGGCGTTTCATTGCATTTTTAAGCTTTTCACCGGATTCGGAATTTTGAAAACGATCCACAGCATCGATGTCTTCAAACAAAAAAGGCAAATCAAAAATGCGGTATTTTTTGGTGAATTTTTCAAATTTAGACAAAGAAGGGGCGGCTAATTGCACATCGCCATTGAGTAAGGCTTCAAGGACTTTGTCATCGTCGTACAAGGTCGAATTAGGGAACACTTGCATACACGCTTTGCCATTCATCTCTTGATTGACGCGTTGCTCGAGGAGTGTGGCCGCAATGCCTTTGGGGTGTTTGTCGGTATTGGTCACGTGACTGAACTTGATGACAATTTCACCGGGGTCGCAATTGGCAGCAGCTTGAAAACTGGTGGCCGCGAGGACAGAAACCGCCATTAGGGTCAGAGGCTTAAACATGGGTAATCTCCTTATTATAAATGTTGTGTTGAAGCATTTAGATAAGGGCAAGGTTTAGGCCAAAAAAAGGGATGAAGGTAAAGTTAAATTAAATCAATCCGTTAACTAAAAATCAAAAAAGGAGATATTGAGCAAGATCTCAAACTGCTTTCAATAAATGGGTGAAAAGTCACCCATTTGTTTTGGCTATGGGTCATTGTTGACTCATAAATAAAAACCGAACGGCCTATTATGAAGAGCAACTTAAGGTAATCGAGCTCGCCCAATCCGGTGGCCGTTTTGCGAGTTCTTGATCTTGAGGGTGTTCATCAAATGGCTGGGCCAAGACGCGATTTAACTGGTCGAAATAGGAAAAATCGCCTTGCTCTGCTTGTTCAATCGCCTGCTCTGCCAGATAAGTACGCAAAATGTATTTGGGATTGACCTTACGCATCGCCGCGCATCGCTGCTGGGCAGACAATACTTGCCCGTCGGCAGAGTACTCTTGCTGACAACGCGCCGTATAATCAGACAACCACTGACGAGCAGACTCGCGGTCGATAAACTCATCGACAAAGGCTTGCTCTTCTATTGAATCTAGGTTGGACAACAAACGGAAAAAGAAAGTGTAATCCATTTGATTTTGGCTCAAGAGCTCAAACATGGCTGAAAAGAGTTGGCTGTCTCCTTCATGGCGCTCAATCAACCCCAGTTTAGTGCGCATAAGCAGGCTAAACTCTCGGCTGAGCAAAGGATCAAAGCGCGCTAACATATCGTGTAACGCATCGCGCTCAACCAGGGGCGAAAACGCGTTGGCCAGAGCTGAGAGGTTCCACAAGGCGACTCTCGGTTGCTGGTTAAAGGCATAACGGCCTTGATAGTCCGAGTGGTTACAGATAAAGCTAGGCTGATAGCTGTCAAGAAAAGCAAAAGGACCAAAATCGAATGTTTCGCCAACAATCGACATATTGTCGGTGTTCATGACGCCATGATTAAAGCCATAAGCTTGCCAGTAAGCGATCATCTTCGCGGTGTTTTTCAGCACCGAAAAAAACAGCGCTTGATAAGGATTATCACTCGTTTGACACTCGGGGTAGTACCTGGCAATCACCCAGTCGGCCAATTCTTTTAGCTCTTCGTGTTGCTCGGTGTAAAACAAATACTCAAAGTGGCCAAAGCGAATATGACATGGCGTAGCCCTGATTAATTGCGCGGCACGCTCTACTCGCTCTCTTTGTACTGGTGTCTCACTGGTGATTAAAGCCAAAGCGCGTGTTGTCGGGATCCCCAAGGCGTATAAGGCCTCAGATGCGAGATATTCACGGATCGTTGAACGCAGAACGGCCCGCCCATCGCCCATGCGAGAATACGGAGTTTGACCTGAGCCTTTTAAATGCAAGTCCCATATCTTGCCACTGGGCGCCATAAACTCAGCAAACAACACCCCTCGCCCATCGCCAAGATCTGGGTTGTAGACACCAAACTGGTGGCCAGTGTATTTCATTGCCAGTGGTGGTAACTCATCTTGCCCTTTACCATTGCTAACTTGTAAAACAAACTGCTGTTGAACCTCACTGTCGTCAGACAAACCCAGTGAGTTACCCAAACTTGTGTTCCATTTCACCAACTTGGGTTTATATAAAGGGGTCGTCGGGACCAAAGAGTACAATACCGGATCTAATAAACGATATTGCTCAACGCGTTTTGCTTTTTGCCAAATGGACATACTGACTCCTAAGGCGAGGTAACAGGATAGGTGGCTACGCTAACACATTTACGTTTCCTTTACCTGAGTTAATCCACTGACCGTCTCAGTGAGCTGCTTTGCCCCCGCTTGGATATCGCCCATCAAATGTTGCACTTGACCAAGCTTTTGATTGCCTTGAGTGACGTTCGCAACCACTTCTTGGATAGCCTCCGCCACTTGATTGGTCAATTGGTGGTTTTGCGTGATCACCTGAGAAATCTGCCCAGTAGAGTGTGCGGTACGATTGGCCAGCTTTCTTACTTCGTCGGCGACCACGGCAAAACCACGGCCCTGTTCACCAGCCCGTGCTGCTTCAATAGCGGCGTTTAACGCTAATAAATTGGTTTGCTCGGCGATATCCCCAATGGTCTCGAGAATCAATTCAATCTTAGTTGATTGTATGTGCAGTTCTTGTACTTTATCTTGTGTGTTCACCACTTTATTTTCAATCGTTCCAGAAACCTCTCCCATTTGAGACAGAGCTTCAAATCCCTGGTTAACGTTCTCTTGGGTCGCCAATGCTGTCGAATAAGCGCTTTTCGCCGCCTCCATCGCGCGCTGGCTTTCTTGCTGTGAAAAGGTGATATCCGTGGCAAACTTGATCACTTTGACCACCTCGCCTTGCTCATTGACGATTGGATTGTATATTGCCTCAAGCCACAGCGGATCACCTTTCGAATTGAGCCGTAGAAACTTGCCTGCATAAGTTTGCCCTGCAGCTAAACGCGGCCAAAAATCGGGGTTGTCTTGAAAAAACTTAGGCGGGCAAAAAAGGCGGTGATGTTTTCCTTTGATTTCGTCTAGGTGATACCCCACCGTTTGGGTAAAGTTGACATTGGCATCGACAATCGTGCCATCGGGTAAAAACTCAATAATGGCGAATGAACGCTGCAACGCATCAAGAACATTCAACGACGCTAAACGCTGTTGATGTTGCACCGTGATATCACTGGCAATCTTCATCACTTTTACAACGTGACCTTTTTCTATAACGGGAAAATAGGTAGCTTGTAACCAGATTTCTGATCCATTTTGATGTTGGCGCCGAAAGACACCCATGACAGACTCACCTCGATTGAGTTGGCGCCACAGCGCTTGATAATGTTCGTCATTCACCTCACGAGCGAAGCACAACATTCGATGATGTTGCCCGACCAACTGTTGAGCTGAATACCCCACGCAGTGCTGTAAATGGGCGTTTGCGTGTAAAATCTCACCTTGAGGGGAAAATTCAATAACCGCAACGTGTTGCTCTATCGCATTTAATACCGCGTTTGCCCGCTGTAGCTGAGCCTCGAGTTGTTGAATCTTTCTTTTTTTGTTTGAACCAAACATATAAACCTACTTATTCAAGTGATTAAGCCTGTTTAGTCCTAGCCTGCAACTATTGTTACTACGCCACCTTGACTTTGAAAGACTGGGGTAGAGAGCCCATGTTATGGAAACAATAAGTCACTCCTTAATCGTCAAAGATCACGTATTAAGTGTAATAATATGTATCTTTGGTGACAGTTTTATGATTAGCGTTTGAAGGCGTAAAAGAGATTGCGCCTTTTTACTTCACCTGCCACTATTTACTCTTTCACTGACAAGGAAGCACTATTATGATCACAACAGGTCAAACATTACCTTCTTCTTATCTATCACAACGCACAGAAGATGGTATCGTCACTCACCAAACCGACACGTTATTCGCCGGTAAAAAAGTGGTACTTTTTGCTGTCCCAGGTGCATTTACTCCCACCTGCTCAGAAGCGCATTTACCTGGCTATGTTGTATTGGCCGATCAATTAAAAGCGAAAGGTGTAGACATTATTGCCTGTGTTGCCGTCAATGACGTGTTTGTGATGAGCGAATGGGGCCGTGCCAGCAATGCAGAGGAAATTATGATGCTGGCCGATGGCGATGCCAGTTTTACTCGCGCACTCGGACTTGAGAAAGACACCGAAGGTTTTGGCGGTATTCGCTCTCAACGTTACGCCATGATTATCGAAAACGGCGTTGTGACACATTTAAATATTGAGCAGCCGAAAAAATTCGAAGTCTCCAATGCAGAGACCATCCTCGCCTTATTATAAGCGCCTTAATTATAAGCGCCTTAGTGACTGTGCCATCAAATGGTGCACAGTCACTGTCAAACCCACAAGTTCAATATCCACCGCAATGTATCACTGGACAATCGATGACTCGCCGCTTTGCAGCCTCCCCCCGTTAGACAACGATATTTGAGCGTCACTTTCACAGAAATATCATTAGAGAAATGAGCTGTATTTTGCTTTAATAACACCACTTTTTTCTTTGTGTATTAACCAAATGCTAACTCAACTCAGTCTTACTCGCTTTTTGCTACTCAACAATGGTGTGGTCGCGCTCATTGCCGTCGTGAGTAGTACTTTATTTATTGAACACTTCAGCCTGCTTCACGGTTTATTTTTTCTTTGCCTTTTTCTTGCCGCTTCACTATTGGCTCTGTTGCAAAGCGAACGTCAGCAAAAAAGACATTGGGTCGCCTTATTTGCCGAACAGATTCCAGGATTTCACCAACACGCCAATCTCGACACTTTGCAAGCGCACTTTGATCAGCTTAGTTCAGAGCAAAAAAGTGATGCCAAGCGTTGGCAAGATGCAGAAACGCACATTCAGCAACTGCAAAGTGATTTACAACAGACCAAGCATCAGCACGATGCGCTGACCGATCAACTGCAAGAATTACTCGCAGAAAACGAGCAACAAAACCTCGCCCGCCATCAGTTAAGAGAAGAGTTTCAATCCGTATTGCCAAGCAGTGAGTCGATTGCCGCCGGTTTAGAGAAGAGCAATCAAAACCTGGTTCACTCTGCCAAAGCCACCAAAGACGACGCCGATTTTATTCGCAATTTTAAAGGCGATATCGAAAAGCTTGGCCAAGGTGTGATGCAGATAAATGAACTGGCCCTTGAAATCAACGACATCTCAGACCAAACCAACTTGTTAGCACTCAACGCAGCGATTGAAGCCGCCCGCGCCGGTGAGCAAGGTCGCGGGTTTGCGGTCGTAGCCGATGAAGTCAGAAACCTCGCGACGCGTGCTCGTGCCTCCAGCACCAAAATTGAAGAGCGCATTGCCTCGGTCGTTGATGATGTCAACACCGCGACAAAAGCAATAGAGCGTATCCACAATAATGTCGATCAAGCGGTGATCTATACCGAGGCCGAAAAAGAGTCGATGAACGCTCTCAACGCGCAATTTGTTAGTCTCAATCAACAATTGCATCATTGGTCAAAAGCTTAAGGCCAACAGCAGAGCCCTCATCTTACAAGTGACATGGGGCGATAAGTCACCCCATGTCATTTTGCGGTCATCCCGCTTCATCGACGCCTCTTTGCCATTGCTGCTGACGGGTACCAACCTAAATCACTAACTGTTCACCTTAGCTGGTTAAAAAACTCGATAACATCGTTAAGAAAATAACTTGTAGAACAACGACTCACTGTCTTGTATTTATAAGCAAATAGGTTGCCTTTTTCTCTGCGCTACCCTTGACCAGGTACTTAATCAGTTCGGTATTACTCATACTGCGCAGAAAGGCAAATTTGCACGCTTCACTAGTGATAAGGTTCACATTTTTTGTTATTATGCGTTTTCATAAAGCAATTATCTCAGCGTGTCCGACTCCCGTGCTTTCAGCGTGATAAAAAGCGATTCAGCCAAACAGTGACAACCTCACTGTCCACACACAACTTTGGGTACCTTCTGTGTTAACTACTGCAAATATCACCATGCAATTTGGCGACAAGCCACTGTTTGAAAACATCTCGATTAAATTTGGTAATGGCAACCGCTATGGCCTGATCGGCGCCAATGGCTGTGGCAAGTCTACCTTCATGAAAATTTTAGGTGGCGAGCTCGAGCCTTCTGCAGGTGTTGTTTCAAAAGATCCAAATGAACGTATGGCCAAACTGGGACAAGACCAATTTGCCTTTGAAAGCTATACCGTTATTGATACCGTCATCATGGGTCATAAAGAATTATGGCAAGTCAAAGAAGAACGCGATCGCATTTATGCTTTACCTGAAATGTCTGACGAAGACGGTATGCGCGTTGGTGATTTAGAAACGGAATTTGCTGAAATGGATGGTTATTCAGCCGAAGCTCGCGCTGGAGAACTGTTGCTCGGACTTGGCATTTCAGAAGACCAACACTTTGGCTTGATGAGTGAAATCGCACCTGGTTTAAAATTGCGCGTCCTCTTAGCACAAGTTCTCTTTGCCGAGCCAGAAATCTTATTGCTTGATGAACCGACCAACAACTTGGACATGCACACTATCGCCTGGTTAGAACAAATCCTGCTGGCGCGAAACTGCACCATGATCATCATCTCGCACGACCGTCACTTCCTCAACACCGTATGTACTCACATGGCTGACCTAGATTACGGTGAATTGCGGTTGTTTTCTGGTAACTACGATGAGTACATGATTGCCGCCGAACAAGCCAGAGAGCGCCTGCACGCCGACAACGCGAAAAAGAAAGCCCAAATTGCAGAGCTACAAACCTTTGTCAGCCGCTTCTCAGCCAACGCTTCTAAAGCCAAACAGGCGACCTCTCGTCAGAAACAGTTGGACAAAATTCAACTCGACGAAGTTAAACCCTCTAGCCGTCAATCGCCTTTTATCCGTTTTGAACAAGAAAAAGAGCTATTTAGAAATGCGTTAGAAGTCACAGGGCTTACTCAAGGCTATGACGAGACTCTTTTATTTAACAACATTGATTTACGGGTCGAAGTGGGTGAACGCGTTGCGATCATCGGTGAGAATGGTATTGGTAAATCAACACTACTCAACACCTTAGCGCAAGTTATGGCGCCACAATCCGGTGAGATCAAGTGGTCAGAGAACAGCAATATTGGCTATTACGCTCAAGACCATGCTCATGATTTCGAACGTGATATGACCTTACTCGATTGGATGGGACAGTGGAAAAATGACGGTGACGATGAGCAAACAGTACGCGGTATTCTTGGCCGTATGTTGTTCTCTCAAAACGACATTAAAAAGTCGGTAAAAGTCATTTCCGGTGGGGAGCAAGGCCGTATGCTGTTTGGTAAACTGATCATGCAAAAACCCAACATCTTGCTGATGGACGAACCGACTAACCACATGGATATGGAGTCGATCGAAGCATTAAACTTAGCACTGGAGAACTACAAAGGCACATTATTGTTTGTCTCTCACGACCGTCAGTTTGTGTCTTCCATTGCAACTCGAATTATCGAAATCACCAACCAAGGTGTCGAAGACTTCCACGGTACTTACGATGAGTACTTAGCCAAACGTGCACTAGAGCAATAGAGCAATAGAGCAATAGAGCAATAGAGCAATAGAGCAATATAATAAGGCCGATTCAGTGACTGAGTCGGCCTTTTTTAATCGCTAAAGACACTTGATTTATCATTGATGAAAGGCGTATCGACTACGGCTTGAGTTTTTCGACCATTTCTACTAATCGGTTGACCCCACGCGCCACATCTTCTAAGCCTGAAGCTACGTTATTAATGCTGTCTTGGCCATGAACGGCAACGCCAGACACTGAGGTTAAGTGATTGTCCATTTCTTCAATTAATGACGTATTGTTGCCCACCACAGTCGCAATTTCTTCAGTTGCTGAAGCGGTTCTAGAAGCCAAGGTTCTCACTTCATCGGCCACCACTGCGAAGCCGCGACCGCTTTCTCCCGCCCTCGCTGCCTCAATCGCCGCATTTAATGCCAGTAAGTTGGTTTGCTCTGCAATAGAGCGAATGGTGGTCACTATTTGGTCGATATTTTTAGACTGCTCCAACAAGTGGCCACCAATTTGCGATGCCTCATTGACTTGCGTGGTGATACTTTGCGACGTTTGCACCGCATCATTAAGTACCTGAATGGATAATGAGGTTATTTGCGACGTTTGCTCTGAGGTCGCAGCAGCCAATTCAACCGCTTGAGAAGCCGTGTTCATACGTTGGGTAATATCTGTGGCAAATTTTACGATTTTGTGTACCTTGCCATTTTGATCGTAAATGGGGTTGTATGTCGCCTCAAGCCACAGTACTTCATTATATGCATTTTTGCGTTTGAAGCGGCCGGTGAAAAACTCACCGCTTTTTAATGTATCCCAAAAATGAGGGTTTTCTTGATAAAACTCAGGAAAACAGAAAATTCTGTGATGCTTATTTTTTACATCTTCTAGAGTATAACCAACCGTTTTTAGAAAGTTGCCATTGGCATTGAGAATATTACCTTCGGTATCAAACTCAATCACTGCGGCCGATTTATCCAGCGCCGTTAAAATGGCGTGCTGAGAGATCTTCTCTTGGGTTTGTATGGTAACATCATTGGCAATTTTGATGACCTTAATGACATTGCCCTTATCGTCTTTAACGGGAAAATAATTGGCTTCTAAGTAAATGGCCTGACCTTGGCTGCCTATGCGTTTGAACGTACCTGAAGTGGCGCGACCTAGACCCAAATCACGCCAAAAATTGACATAATCTTGTGAGTTAATCAATTCTGCAGGGCAAAATATTTTGTGGTGCTGCCCGATGACTTCTTCTTTGTTGTACCCCACAACTTGGAGGAAGTTGTCATTAGCATCCAATATCGTTCCATCTGGAGTAAAAGCGATAAATGCCGTATTCTCGCGAATGGCTGCCAAATCGTGTGTGCTGTCGCTCTTATCCAGCGAGTTTTTATTTTGCTTTGCGCCAAAAGACCACATACGCTCTCCTAACCCTCTATTTTTTAATAGTATTTATTGTTTAGTGATTTAAGTATAAACGGCTTTACTCAAGACGCGAATTTCACGCAAAATTAAAGGTAAAAACTAGATCCAATTCACTTTTTATTCGATGGTCACACATGTTTTAAATTTGTTACAACAATGTAAGTAAATAGATAGAACTGACTCACAATACGAGACTAAAACTTCATACCGTTGTCATAAATTTGCATAATTCCTCTGTTTAGCACTAGAAAGTCTTATTCATTTTGTATGATGATATTGACGAATTTTAATACAAGGCATTCACTTACTATCCTTCGGGGTATCGAAAAAATGTCTGCAAAACTCGCACAAAATCACAACTAATCTAACTAAGGAGCCCGCAATGGCCAAAGCAAGTAAATCTAAAAAAGACCTTAAAAAATCATTAAAAAAAGCCAAAGCAAAAGTGAAAAAGATTAAAAAAGCAATTAAAAAAGCGTAATTAATCTCAGGTGATACAAGAGCGACGATTCCTTGTCGCTCTTGTCATGTTTGCCAGCTTTGTCTCGTTGCTCACGTCTCCCCACAACCATTTTTGTGATCGATACAAACCTTTAATCACATCTTTGATATCGAAATCTTATCTTCTTCTATACTTTTACTCATCGGTTAAACATATGAGTAAGGCTGACTGTGGGAATAAACAAGACCAAGTTATTCATACCAACTCTTTGCTGCACTGTCTTCACAGCCTCGCTTTGCCAGGCGCAGGAGGCATGGAAAATAAATGGTTTTGGTTCCCTGGCAGTTACGCATACCGGCAACGACACACTCGCCTTTCCCAACTACCTTGCCCAGCAAGAAACTAACGAAGATAACACCTACTGGGGAGAGTCACTGCTGGGAGTGCAATTGGATTATCACATCAACCACCTGTGGCAAGTGAGCAGTCAAGCTATTGCTCAAGATTCTTTTCAAACCGATATAGACAACTATTTACGGCGATTATTTATTCAATACGACAACGGAGAATTCACTGCGCGTTTCGGACGGGTGGGTTCAGATGTTTACATGTTGTCCGATTATCGCAATGTGGGATTTGCTTATATTTGGGCTCACCCATCGATGGAGTTTTACGGCCCATTTACGGTTGATTATTACGATGGCTTAGAGCTTGGCTATACGCTTCCCTACCAACACAACCAGTTTCAGCTACGCTTTTACGCCGGCAGTAGTCGGCAATTAATTCACCGTGATGGCGAGATATATGAACTAAAAAACAAACCGTCCTTTGGGGCAAATCTGCAATACGATACCGGAGACTGGCTTTACCGTGTGTCGACGGCCTATACCAAGTTTACTAATGAGCTCCCTAACTTAGTTGAGTTGGGCATTTATTTGGATTCAGTCAGTATCACTTGGCCGGAAGCGGCTGATTACGCCGATATACTGGCTTTTAAAGATACCCGTATTGAGTATTATTCGACTGGCATACGCTATGAAGGCTCACCATGGCTGTGGCAAACGGAGCTCAGTTTCACCGCATTTGAAACCTCAATACTGCGAGATTTTTGGTCGGGTTACACCAGCCTAGGCTACCAGTTTGATCAATGGACTTTGTTTTCTATGGCTGGGGTGGTCAAACCGACGGAAAGCGCCCAGTCAGTCAGCGGTGCTCCAAGCGGGCTTGAAACCCTACAAGCCGGCTTAGCCACTTTGTTTAAAGCTTCGGCCAACCAACGCAGTTTTTCACTTGGTTTTCGCTGGGACGTTTGGCATAACGTCGCACTCAAAGCGCAATGGGATAGAACTTGGATAGAGCAATACGGTGACATTTTATGGGTCTCTGATCAAATTAGTGATCAGGATGAGGTGATTAATACCTTCTCTCTCAAACTAGACTTTGTATTTTAATGATGAAAAGTAATTTATGCTTAACATTGTTGTTATTACTTTTGGCCTTGAGTTCACAAGCTAAGGGCTCTGATGTGGTCGTGATCGTCAATGTTAACAATCCAATCTCTGCGTTAGACAAAAGAGAAATCATTGATCTATTCATGGGCAAAAAACAGGTATTCCACGACGGCCAGAGTGCTCGTCCTTTTGATCAAGATGAATCCTCTCAAGCAAGGGCGTCGTTTTATCGCCACCTTATCAATAAAAACATCGCTCAAGTGAATGCTTATTGGGCAAGGCTACTCTTTACCGGCCGAGCGACACCACCACAAGCATTTAGTGATGACAAAGCGGTCATCGAAGCGGTCAGAAACGCGCCTGGCGCGATCGCCTATATTGATAGCCAGTGGCTTGATGACAGTGTCAAAGAGGTCTTTCGTGTTCAAGATAATTAAACATACCTTAGTGTTTCGGGTCGCTTTATCCATCTTTATCGCTTCTTTCGTATTGGCGGCTTTGAGCTCGGCTTATTTTTACTACGCCACTTACCAAAACGAGCTTCAACGGCAAAACACGCAAATTCGTCAGTTGGCCCAAACGGTACAAAACAGTGCCGCTATTGCCGCCTATTTAAGTGATAAGGAATTGGGTTTACAGGTATTGCGCGGTCTCACTCAAAATGACATTGTCAATCTGGCTCGTATCCATGGAGAAAATAGCTTCACTCTCACCAGTAACTCATTTAGCGAAAGAAAAACCACGACGCCGATAACTCTAACCCTGCCATCGCCTTTTTTGCACGATGAAAGCGTTGGCGTGTTAGAGATCTATCCCAAACAAAATTTTATTAATCACAACGCGCAAATGACGGCCATTTATTATTCGGTTGGTTTATTTCTTTATGCTGGAGTGATCATTTTATTAGTCAGTATCTTGATTTCAAGGCAACTGACCACGCCACTCAAAAAAATCAAAAAATCGGTAGATAGCGCCCTCCCAGGTAAGGACAAAGCACTTACCTATCACCCCCAAAATCCAGACGATGAAATTGGTCAGTTGGTGAAACACTCTAACTATTTGTTAACCTCCATTCACGATACCTTACAACGTGAAAAACAATTAAGAGAAACCATAGAGCGAGTGGAAAAGCGATTTCGGCTGTTATTTGAACAAGCGAGTGTCGGCATTGTGTTGATGACTCGTGAAGGAAAAGTGGTACTTTCTAATCAAGCGTATCAAAATACCGTTAAAAAGAATGCGCGTTTACCGAGCAAGCAAATTGAATTACTGCCCTTCCCTGACTTATTTGAATCCCCCCATATC
The DNA here is from genome assembly GCA_041587235.1 of Vibrio sp. Taxonomy (GTDB): domain Bacteria; phylum Pseudomonadota; class Gammaproteobacteria; order Enterobacterales; family Vibrionaceae; genus Vibrio. The sequence goes on along the minus strand of JBFGYW010000069.1, from coordinate 298 downwards.
ATAGGTTCAAATTTACAAGAAGTGCTAGAGACGAAAAGTCTCGTCAATGGCGACTTTCGTTTGAAATCTCACTTAAAAAAAGAACAGTGGTTTCACTGCTTGTTCTCGATGGCCAGAGAAGAATCGGGGCATCTTCTTATTGAAGTCATTATGTATGACATTTCTGAACGGGCCAGCCGAGAGAAAAAGTTCAAATTTGAAGCTGATTTTGATCCACTGACCACACTCTACAATCGACGTTCGGCTGAGCGCTACTTGCGTAAATGCTTGGAGGAGCAACAAAACCATAGTCATAGTC
>JBFGYW010000068.1:0-15067 GCA_041587235.1 Vibrio sp. | reverse complement strand
AATAGGCTTGTCCATTTTATCATCTTCATCATCATTCCTTGTGAGTCTCGTCAGAGTACGATGCGATTAGGTTTTCTCGGTTTTACGACTGAACTCGAGAAAAACATCAACCATTTTGTATAAAGGGTATATGATAAATGGATGTTTGCGCGGAAAATAATTAAATAATGATATCAAACAACGAGATTTGCTGATTTTTGGGTATACTATCGCTTTGGTGGTTCACCTTGTGGTGAATGTCAGGTCAATCATGAATGTTGAGGAGAGTAGGTTGTTGTCATTAGGCGGACGTTTGTTGAGTGTGTTGGCTTTAGTGGCTTTGCCTGTGTGGGCAGAGAGCGAACTCAAGCAAGAGCAAATTGAGGTTCCGGCAATCAACAAAGAGCAGCTGGGACAAATTTTGTTTTTTGACACAAACCTATCAAAAAACCGCAGCCAATCTTGTGCCACTTGTCATAACCCTGACCACGCTTTTATCGACAATCGACAGTCAGAACTCGATGGGATGGTGTCACAAGGTGATGATCCGACATTGTTTGGGGATCGCAATACCCCAACTGCTTCTTATGCCAATAAAATTCCACGTATTACTCGTAGCGATGCTGGTGTCTTTAAAGGTGGCCTTTTTTTTGATGGCCGGGAACGGGATTTAGCAGGGCAAGCGGGAGGGCCGCCAATTAATCCGGTTGAAATGGGTATGAAAAGTAAAGCTGAGGTGGTCGAGCGTCTATTAGAAAATACATTCTATGAAGAGGCCTTCAAAGACATTTATGGTGCGGGTGTATTTGATGATGTCGATAGTGCTTATCATGCAATGACAGAGAGTATTGCTGAATTTGAAAAAAGTGACTTCTTTTCCCCCTTCGATTCTAAATACGATCGTTATTTGCGCAATGAAGTTGAGTTTACTCGCTTAGAGTCCTTAGGCGAGGCCTTGTTTTTCTCACAGCAATTTACCAACTGTAACCGTTGTCATCAGCTCAAAGCTTTCCCTAAAAGTCGTGGTGAAACATTCACGAACTATCAATATCACAACCTTGGTGTACCCAAAAATGAACGGGTAAGAGCCATGAATGGATTAGGGGCGGAATATGTTGATCGCGGTTTACTTGAGCACCCCAGAATTGATGATCCTAACCAAGCCGGTAAATTTAAAGTGTCGACATTGAGAAATGTCGCAGTGACAGGACCTTATATGCACAATGGTGTGTTTAAAGACCTGCGTACAGTGGTATTATTTTACGATAAATTCAATAATTCAACGCGAACCATAAACCCTGAAACAGGCAAGCCGTGGCGCAAACCTGAAGTCGATCAAAATTTGGCCTTAGAAGAAGAAGAGTTTAAGGCTCGTGCTTTAACCGATGAACAAGTCGAGGCGTTAGTTGCCTTTATGAAAACGTTAACCGATCAGCGTTATGAGCATTTAATCGATTCAGAGAAAGAACATTAAAACAATGTTTTTGAGGGTAAAGACAAATAAAGCTTGAAGACAGCAGTACCAATCTGATTCGTAGGTGATTGGGATGTAACACAAGGTGCTTGCGCTACATGAATTTTTTTCATGTACCATTTGAAGGATTAACATTTTTATTCACCATTTAATCTGCGTATAACTTACCTATACCGCTCGTGATGTCACCTGCACTTGTCGTTGTTTATATTTAAAATCAAACGATAATGGGGCATCTAAAATGCAATAAAAGTATTCTTGCTTATATAACGAGCTAACAGAACATGTAAGTCATACAGAAAAATTAAATGGATATCTGAAGAAAATGAATAATAACGCCAGCTTTACTATTAAGACTATTGATTTTAATGAGAACTATCGCCCAGCAGAAAATACTCGTATTACAACGAATTTTGCCAACCTAGCCCGCGGCGAACAACGCGAACAAAACTTGCGTAATACTCTAAACATGATCAATGAGCGCTTTAACAGTATGGCGGTTTGGGATAACCCTGACGCGGACCGTTACTCTGTTGAGCTGGAAATTGTTTCAGTGGATATGGATTTGGATGTCGAAGGGTATAGCCGTTCATTTCCAACGATTGAAGTGCTCAAAACGTTTATTGTTGACCACAAAACGAATCAACGCATTGAAGGTATTGTTGGTAATAACTTCTCTTCCTATGTTCGTGACTATGATTTTAGTGTCGTGTTACCAGAGCACAACAAAGGCGCATCTTCGTTTTCGATCCCGAGCGACTTCGGTGATTTACATGGCAATATTTTCAAATCGTTCGTCAATTCAAAAACCTTTAAAGAAAACTTTTCAAAACCGCCAGTTATCTGTTTAAGTGTCTCAGATAGCAAGGTATATACCCGCACTGAGAACCATCACCCTGTACTTGGCTTTGAATATCAGCCCAATGAATCTTCGCTAACAGAGCGCTACTTCAAGAAAATGGGCTTACAAGTTCGTTATTTCATGCCTAAAGGCAATGTTGCGCCGATGGCGTTCTATTTCTTTGGCGATTTGCTCAACGATTACACAAATCTTGAACTGATCAGCACGGTGAGCACGATGGAAACGTTCCAACGTATTTACCGCCCTGAGATTTACAACGCGAATACCGCCGCTGGTGACGTTTATCAACCCAATTTAAAAAACCCAGATCATCAACTGACCAATATCGTTTATGATCGCGAAGAGCGTACTCAACTCGCGATTGAACAGGGAAAATTTGTTGAGGAAGTCTTCATCAAACCTTATCAAGCGGCGTTAGAGCAGTGGAAAGAAGCTGAAATCGCTTAATCCTTATCGCACTGTGTCGGAGATCGCAGCTCGATAACCAGCGAGTCTTATCACTCGCAAATAAAATTCGTACCCTGAGCGATGAAAAAATAAAATTGTTAACCTCAGCCAGGGTATGAATGCTAACAACGTCAAGAGAAACCATTTAAAAAGAAGAATGATTGATTATGAAAAAATTACTACCCACCTCAACCGCTGGCAGTCTTCCCAAACCGTCTTGGCTAGCCCAACCTGAAAAGCTCTGGTCTCCATGGAAACTGGAAGACGAGATCCTTGTTGAAGGTAAACAAGATGCGTTACGTGTGGCACTTCAGGAGCAGTATCACGGCGGGATTGATATTATTAGTGATGGTGAACAAACCCGACAACATTTTGTCACCACTTTTATCGAACACCTAAACGGTGTTGACTTCGAAAACCGCAAAACGGTCACGATTCGCAATCGATATGAAGCCAGTGTTCCCGTTGTCGTTGGACCTGTCGAGCGTCAAAAACCTGTGTTTGTTGAAGATGCGAAATTTTTGCGTTCGCAAACCGATCAGCCGATTAAATGGGCCTTGCCAGGTCCGATGACCATGGTTGATACTCTTTTTGATGATCACTACCAAAGCCGTGAAAAGCTCGCTTGGGAATTTGCCAAAATTCTTAATGAAGAAGCGAAAGAGCTTGAAGCAGCAGGTGTCGATATTATTCAATTTGATGAGCCAGCGTTTAACGTTTTCTTTGATGAAGTGAATGAATGGGGTATCAAAACACTAGAGCGCGCGATTGAAGGCCTTAAGTGTGAAACCGCTGTACACATTTGTTATGGCTACGGCATTAAAGCCAACACAGATTGGAAAAAAACACTGGGTAATGAATGGCGCCAATACGAAGAGATCTTCCCGAAACTTCAGCAGTCAAATATCGATATTATCTCTTTAGAGTGTCAAAACTCGCGGGTACCGATGGATCTCATCGAATTGGTCCGTGGTAAAAAAGTCATGGTAGGAGCAATTGATGTTGCCAATCATGAGATTGAAACCGCGGAAGAAGTCGCTGATACCTTGCGTAAAGCGTTGCAATTTGTTGATGCAGACAAACTTTATCCTTGTACTAACTGCGGTATGGCTCCATTACCTCGCGCTATTGCAGCAGGTAAGCTAAAAGCACTCAGTGCGGGTGCGCAAATTGTTCGTCAGGAATTGGCAGCTAAATAATCTGTTTCACATTCTATAAATGACGTGATGCCCTGGCTTTGTACCAGGGCTTTTTTGTCATCGCGTGTTCGAGAGAGGTTTAAGTTAATTGCTCTTTCCTGAGTCTAGTAATTTTGTAGCTAAACTCGGCTGATCCATTTAACGTGAGTACTCTGGTTAGTATTTATAGTGTTCATACAAAGGATAGACTGGTAAGATTTCTGGCCATGAAAATTTTAGAAGTCTTATTATGAAAGTGATTCGTTTTATCCTCGGTAAGATCATTTTACTGATGAGTGCATTATTTCGACCGCGCAGCGTTAAGCGCTCACCACAAGAACAAAAACACGTTGATCAAAAAGCCGCACACTATAAATTGTATCAGTTTGAAGCTTGTCCATTTTGCATCAAAGTTCGCAGAGCCATGAAGCGTCAAGCGGTCAATATTGACTTATGTGATGCCAAAAATGACCCGAAACATCGCCAAGATTTACTTGAAGGGGGCGGTCGAGTCACTGTGCCTTGCTTGAGAATCGAAAAAGAAGGCAAGGTCGAATGGATGTATGAGTCCTCAGATATCGTTGCTTATCTGCAAAAAAACTTTCCCTAAACTCTGACATCTTGTCTATCACAGGGGCAATGAGTTTTGCTCCTGGTTAGATGATAGAGCTCTGCGATAGAGTTGGGGTGTTATCAAGATCACAGCGCGTCCTCTGTCAATATTGGCGGTAAAGTTTCTTTACATCGTACTCTATTACGGTGAACGCGATTATTGATCGTATTGGCTCGGGACAAAAACCAAACGCTTCTTAGCACATCGCTCGATAATGAAATCCCATGTTGCTTTGAGATCTTTAAATTGATGTAGGTCTTTACTGGTCGAGATCCACATTTCACGATGTATGACAAACTCAGGTAAAACCGCAGCTAAATCACCGTCGCCGTACGCAACAAAATGAGGCAGTACCCCGATGCCAATACCGGTTTTGATGGCTCGGCATTGAGTGTGAATCGTGGTGGTTTTGAAGACCACTTGCAAGTTAGAAGCAATGTCATTTTGGTATTTCAGCAAAGGTGAAAAAAGCTGATCTTCGATGTAACCGACAAAAGGGTGGTTGGCTAAATCTGTCCGCTGATTGATTGGTTGACCTTGCGCCACATAATCTCGGTGAGCAAATAACGCTAAAGTGTAGTCAGTCAACTTCCTTTGAATAATGTTGACGCCCTTTTGCGGTCCGATTGTGATGCTGATGTCGACTTCGCCACTGGTCATCACAGTGAACCCCGCCAAAGAGATGAGCTCGATATCAATGTCTTTATCTTTTACCCACTGCGGTAATTCGGTTGATAAAAAATAGTTACTAAACCCTTCTGTGACGCCAATACGGATTTTTGAGCGCATGTTTTGGTCATTGCGATAATCTTCTTGTGCTAAACGCAATGCTCGCTCACATTTTTCAGCGTAGGGAAGTAAATGCTCGCCCGCTTTCGTCACGTGATAGCCCTTATTGCTTTTGATAAACAATTTAGTTTCCATCGTGGTTTCTAATTGCTCGATACGGTTGGCGATCGTGACATGCGTACAACCGAGCTTTTTCGCCGCAACTGATAAACGTTCATAGCGGTGAAGGGCTAAAAAATACTTCAGATCATTCCAGTTAATATCGAGCAAATTCGGGCGTATTTTCATTACTTTGCCAAGTTATCTCAATGTGAGGACTATTAATTTTATAACATGATTGGCAGTAAATCTGTAAATTTATTTACAGTATGTGTAATTAAACTGCTATTGCCTTTATTAAGTGATAGTTCTATTTTTTCCATAGAGCTGACGGATACATGCTCGTCTGTACTTCACGGTAAACCATGGTTCGGGTCTTGGTCGGTTTCTTAAACCATGACAAGTGTCGTCCACTTAATCAATAGGGAAATAATGATGAAAAAACGCTTATTAATCGCTCTAGGTATACTTATGAGTGGCTCTGTTTTTGCTGCAGAATATAACTTCACGTTTGCCCACGTTCTGATCGACGAAACCCCAAATGGTCAGGCTGCACTGGCCTTTGCCAAAGAGGTGAATGAAAAATCAGAAGGCCGTATTAATGTGACCGTTTTACCCGCAGCCCAGTTAGGCGGCGATGTTGAAATTATTGAACAGTTACAAATGAACATGGTGCAAATAGCGATCCCTCCAACGGCAACTTTAGGCAATTTTGAGCCAAGAGTTCAAATCTTAGATTTACCCTTTTTACTGCCCTCTGAAGAAAAAATGAAAACGGTCTTAGATGGTCCTGCGGGTCGAAAAATTCTCGATACCCTTGATGGCCATGGTATGCACGCGATTAATTTTTGGGGAGCGGGTTTTCGCCATATGACCAATAATGTTCGTCCGATTGAAAAGCCCGAGGATTTAAAAGGCATTAAAATGCGCACCATGCAATCGCCCATCTTATTGAGTACCTACCGAAATTTTGAGGCCAATCCAACGGCAATGGCTTACACCGAGGTGTATAACGGTTTACAACAAAACGTGATTGAAGGGCAGGAAAATCCGATTGCCAATATTACCAGCAAACGGTTTTACGAAGTTCAAAAATACATGACGCTAACCGCTAACGCTTATCACGGTTACGCTGCGATCGTCAATGAACAAGCCTGGAATGCACTGCCTGATGATTTGAAATCAGTGATGACTGAAGCCTTTGATAATGGACGAGATTTGGCGCGCCAACTGACCAATGAACTCGAGGCTAAAGCGCTTGAAAACATTGCTAAGCACACGCAAGTCACAGAGCTTACTGATGAACAAAGAGCCGCGTTTATCGAGGTAAGTAAACCCGTGCACGAACAATTTCGCGACACCGTCACATCTGATTTACTGGATTTGGTCTATCAAGAGTTAGACAGCGAATAGGGCAATAAGTATGGGCCATGGCATCGGTTGGCCCATTTACCGGTTATTGTTAGGGCGCACCACCAGTGCTGTCTTTAAGAGTACCAGTTCGCCCGATTTTGCAAGGTAAAGGAATACCGAATATGTTAGAGCGCATCAATGTTAAGTTAGACCAGATTGAAGGTTTTTTGATCGCCAGTATTTTAGCTTGCGCGACCGTACTGACGTTTACTCAAGTCGTTTTTCGCTATGGTTTTAACAACTCATTATTTTGGGCTGAAGAAGCGATTTTATACCTGATTATCTCGATGAGCTTTTTATCGACCAGTCTCGGTATTCGCCGAGGCAGCCACATTACGGTTGATGTACTCAAAGCCGTACTCTCTGAAACTCTTCTCCCCGTATTTAAAGTAATATCGGCAATGATTGGTATCGTTTTTGCTATCGCACTGCTGTATTACGGCGGCAACTTATTTCTCTCTACTCTCGCAAGGGGGCAATTATCACCGGCCTTGCGAATTCCTATTGCGACGATTTACGCGTTTATTCCAGCGACTGCGTTATTACAAATCTATCGTTACTTGGCGATAATTTATGCTTTCTGTACTAAGCAGCCACAACCAAATAGCGACTGATTTTACCTTTTCTTGCCACAGAAAACATTGATTTTAAAAGGCTTATTATGATTGCTTTTTTACTTCCAGTCTTCGTGATCTTGTTATTACTAGGACTGCCTATTTATGGCTCTTTGGCTTTCTCTGTTGTAGGAGCTATGGGGTTATCCGGCTCGATGGATCCCACGATTGTACCAATGAGAATGTTTTCAGGTATGAATAACTTTTCATTGATGGCGATTCCCTTTTTTATTTTAGCCGCTGAGCTTATGAGAGTAGGGGGGTTATCCGCTCGTTTAATTAAACTGGCACAAGCTCTGATCGGTTGGGCACCGGGCGGTTTGGCGTCTGCTGCCGTACTTTCTTGCTTGTTTTTTGGTTCAATCTCAGGCTCTAGCCCTGCGACCGTCGTGGCGATTGGCAGTATTATGTTTCCCGCTTTAGTCGAAGCCGGCTACAGCAAGCGATTTGCGATTGGTTTATTGACAACGGCTGGTACATTGGGCCCCATCGTACCGCCAAGTATCGCGTTGATTATTTATGGTTCTGTTACAGCAACCAGTGTGGGCCAACTGTTTGCTGCTGGTGTGCTTCCTGCCTTGTTATTAGGTGGACTGCTCATCATTTACTGTATGATCTATGCCAAACGAGAACAGTATCCAAGTAGCTCATTCCCTCGCTTCCACGATGTTTTTACTGCCTTAAAAGGCGCGGCTTGGGGGTTGGGCTTACCGGTTATTTTACTTGGTGGTATCTATAGCGGTGTGTTCACTGCTACCGAGTCGGCCTCGGTCGCCTGTGTCTATGGGCTCTTTGTCGGTATGGTGATTTACAAGCAAGTGATGCCGAAAGATTTGTGGAAAATTCTAGAAAACACAGGCTTAACGTCAGGATCCTTGTTGTTGATAACCGCTGGGGCCTCGGCATTTTCTTGGCTATTGACCATTACTGGCACGCCTTCAGCCTTAGCACAATCGGTGTTGTCATTAAGTGATTCTTCATTTGCAATTACAGCTTTACTCAATCTTATCATGCTGATAGCGGGGTTCTTTCTCGACAGTGCATCAGCGATTATTGTTTTGGCTCCTTTGATGACGCCGATTGCCTCACAGGTTGGTGTTGACCCAGTTCACTTCGGAATTATTAACTTAGTCAATTACTCTGTTGGTATGATCACGCCGCCAGTTGGATTAAATCTATTCGTGGCGGTGACCATCTCCAAAATGTCGCTTACCGACGTTTTTAAAGGCTGTATTCCATTTTTACTCATCTTACTGATCGGTTTAATGATTATTACTTATGTTCCATCGATTAGCCTCGTATTGCCTAACTTATTATTTGATTACTCATGACATGGATACTGGGTTATCGAGAAAGAAAACTCGCTTTGGGAATTAATTATACCTTTTGCCAATCAGTGATGGTTGAGTGGTAACACAATGAAATAGGGGTTGTTATGAAACGTAAACAGGCATTAAAAGTGGCTATTATTGGCTTGGGGGCCGTCGGTGAGACCGTTGCCGTCAGTATTGAAAATGGCTTAGCAGGCAATATTGAATTAGTGTCCATTCTTTGCCGTGAAAAACAAAAATACATTGCCAAGCACGGCGATAAAACCCCTGAGTTTCGGGCGCTGATCACCGACAATTACCAAACGCTATTAGATAAAAAACCGGATATTATTGTTGAGGCGGCAGGACAAGCCACTCTAAATCGTTATGGTGTTGAGATCCTTGAGCAAGGCATCGATCTTGTGGTGTCGAGCATAGGTTTGTTTACCAATGATGATATTTTTGACCGATTTGTTGCTTCGGCTGCCAAGAGTGGTGCACAGATCCTATTATCGTCAGGGGCTTTACCGGCTATAGATTGGATGTCTTCAGCGGCGCTAGCACAAGTAAAACACGTTTCTATCTCACAAACGAAACCCACTCATTCATGGCGAGGCACCGCAGCAGAACAGTTGATTGATCTTGATGCGATAACGGAGTCTAGCTGTTTCTTTGAAGGGACGGCAAGAGAAGCGGCGAACATTTTCCCTAAAAGCAGTAATATTACCGCGATGTTGGCCTTGGCAACTGCAGGGTTAGACAGTACGAAAGTGAGTTTGTTTGCCGACCCTGTTAATACGTTAATGAAAACGGAAATTGATTTTAAAAGTAATGCCGGCTCCGTTCAGGTTGGATGGCAAGGGATCCCATCGAATATCAATCCGAGTACCAGTGCTGATGTGCCTTTGGCGATAGTAAAAGCGTTAAAAAATCGAGCTTCGCCCGTACACTACGGTGCTTAACATTAATGATAAGTTTCTGATTTAACAAAGTAAAAACCGAGCCACAGAGTTGCTCGGTTTTTGTTTTTTGATCAATGTACCGATTCAATTTTACTGTAATCTAACCGGTTTTCTTTTGGAGAGCTGTCGATCTTTTTCACTGTCTGATGTTTTTTGTAAAAAATATAGCCAAGGTTTACAAAGAACAAACCAATAACTAATGTGCCTACCCATTGGATTTGTAAAAAGTTCAACTTGAACAGTAGGGTTAGCAAACTCAAAATCACCAGGTGAAACACAAAATACTTTGCTTTACCCAATCTCGCTACCGTTAGGTTGAGGTTGTCACTGTAGAGGCGAATCAAAGAGTCTAATGAGTTAATCACAAAGACTACACCGACAAACACCATGGCAAAGTTGCGTAGACCCGCAGTGCTTAGCCCTGCTTCATGATAGTGATAAAGAACACCAAACCAAAGCGCGATAGGTATCGATGGGAAAATAAGCATCGCCGCGAGCACTTGGTACGTTCTTAACCCACCGACAAATCGTGAGGTAAATTGGCCAATCATGATACTCCAAGCAAACCACCAAAATAGGTAAAAGGCGTGGTAATCGTTCAATGGAAATAAAAAGTGATGAATATTACTAAAGTAATTTCCCAGTAATGCCAGCTCATTGACATAGCGAGATACTGAGCTGTCACCCCAAATAAAAGCACTACCAAACATAAATGCGATTAAGGCAAGAAATACCCAACTGGTGGATATGCTCAAAATCTTGACGTACTTAATATCTGTACTTGAATAAACCGATAAGGCAATGACGGCAAGGACAACGGCATAGAACAGTGGAATGACACTTTCTCCATCACCGACTTCAGGCAGATACCAAGGTAAATTGACTAACAAAAGTGATGCGGTAAAAGCACAAGTACCGATAATCACGACATTGTTGATAAACTTGACCCAAGGAATTTCAAAAAACTTCACTTTTGGCTCAATTACGCAGAAATAAAAGCAGGTCAGGAAATAAAATGTCCAAATAAAGAACCCCCAGAAACCAAACTCGATAGCGAGTGGGTTGCTAAATCCATATTCTGGGCTTGCGTTTATGTCTGCGTAACTTGCAAATTCAGTCAACGGGAACATGATTAACCCGACGTCTAAACCCGATGTAAATAAAATGGCAATAAAGGTAAAAGTACGAACTGGAGTGACCCCTACAACTTTTACGTTGCCCCATTTGGCGAGGATAAACACCACAGCCAATAAGGTAAATAAAATGCCTGCACTAAGCCAAACTGTCATTGTCAGCCTCCCAGTAAAAATAAAAGAAAGTCATTATTTATCTCCTTTAAGTAAGAGACGACGTCGTCTCATGTGTTAAATCAAAACTTGTTGTTCACCTTTCTTTAGGTAATAACTGGCCCTGCACAGCCAATGAGTGGCTATACATAGGGCGAGTTATGTATTAAATCGAAATTAGTTCAACTGATTAGTTCTTTGTCGAGTTAGCCATTGATCATCTTCAATCACAGGGGCCTGTTTTGGCGCTAATCGCTTGCGTTGTAAAATATGATCAGCTGCTTTTTCCGCGGTCATAATCGTTGGGGCGTTTAAATTACCATTCGGAATAGTTGGGAAAATCGACGAATCGACGACACGCAGGTTATTGATACCGTGAACCTGGGTGTCACTGTTTACCACGGCCATATCATCTTCCCCCATCTTGCAAGAACAAGAGGGATGGTAGGCACTTTCAACCGCTTGACGGACAAAAGCATCGATTTCTTCATCGCTTTGTACTTGTTCCCCAGGTTGAATTTCATTACCGCGAAACGCATCAAAAGCCGGTTGATTGATGATTTCTCGCGTTAGCCGAACGCAGGCGCGAAAGCCTTCAATATCATCTTGATGCTGTAAGTAGTTGAATTGAATTTTAGGTGGCACGTCAGGATCTGGACTCGCAATATGCACAAACCCGCGACTTTTTGGCTTATTGTGACCGATGTGAACTTGGAATCCGTGACCGTCAAAGGCACTTTTGCCATCATATCGAATGGCGGCGGGTAAGAAGTGGTATTGAAGATCGGGCCATTCCACCCCTTCTTTTGAACGGATAAAGCCACATGATTCAAAATGATTCGTTGCACCTAATCCATCTTTAAACAATAACCAGCGGGCACCGATCATGGCCTTAGACAATAAGCCTAACTTACCATTGAGTGTAATAGGTTGCTTGCAGCGAAATTGAAAGTAAAACTCGAGGTGATCTTGAAGGTTCTTTCCAACGCCGGGTAAGTGATGCTGACAATCTATCCCAGCGTTTTGTAGTACCTCTTGATCACCAATACCTGATAATTGTAACAAGTGTGGTGAACCGATCGGCCCAGCACTAAGAATAACGTCTTTAGTTGCATAACACTCGATGATGTCATTGTTTACCTTGTATTGAATACCAGTGGCTTTCTTTCCATCTAACAAGACTTTTTGTGCTTTTGCATGGGTCACAACGGTTAAGTTCGAGCGAGACTTTACCGGATCGAGATACGCTCTGGCTGCCGAGCAGCGCTTACCGTCTTTGACTGTCATGTGCATGGCGCCAAACCCTTCTTGCTGGGCGCCGTTGTAGTCATTAGTGACAGGGTAACCGGCTTGTGAACCTGCATCGACAAAAGCTTGGTACAATGGGTTTTGCATTTGATTGCCATTATTGGTACCCAGAGGGCCGTCTTGACCGCGATAATCATCCTCGCCTAAATACCAACTTTCGGCTTTTTTAAAGTAGGGCAAACAATCTTGATAACCCCAGTTCTTGGCACCGTGTTGTTGCCATTCATCGAAGTCTTTGGCGTGTCCACGAACGTATACCATGCCATTGATACTAGAAGAGCCCCCTAGCACTTTACCTCGGGGGCAGTGCATTTTTCGCTGATCGAGATAAGGCTCTGGCTGTGTGTGAAATTGCCAAGCGTATTTGTCGGTGTTCATTGGGATCGATAAGGCGGTTGGCATTTGGATGAAAATGCTTTTATCGCTGCCACCAGTCTCAAGTAACAGGACTTGATTGTCTGGGTTTTCACTCAATCGGTTGGCTAATACGCAGCCCGCAGAACCGGCACCGACAATAATATAATCGAACTGTTTCATGTGGTCTCCTGATCAGTGGGCGTTAAAAGGGGGCGTCTAACTTTTGCATACCGATGTAAACCGATTTGGTCTGGGTATAGTGATTTAAGGTTTCGAGCCCATTTTCACGTCCAATACCTGAAAGCTTGTACCCACCAACCGGCATTTCGGCAGGGGAGGCGCCATAACTGTTAATCCAACAAATCCCGGCGTTAAGCTGGTGAATAACGCGATGGGCACGGCGAAGGTCTGTCGTCATCACACCAGCGGCTAGGCCGAGTTCTGTGTTGTTGGCTCGTTTAATAACATCATCCTCATCAGTGAAAGTGAGTAAGCTCATCACCGGGCCAAAAATTTCTTCGCGCACAATCGTCATGTTATCGTGACAGTTGTCAAACACGGTCGGTGCGACAAAAAAGCCGTTAGGGGCAGAGTTTGGGCTAAGAGCCTGGCCGCCACACAATAAATTGGCCCCTTCTTGGATACCTTTGTTGATGTAGTCCAAGACCAACGTTTGATGTTGTTTGGAAATCATGGCACCAAGGTTGACCTTTTCATCTAACGGGTCGCCAGCAATGATGTTTTTGTTAATGCGTTCGAGTAATTCACTGACAAAAGCCTCTTTGATGTCTTGATGGACAAATACTCGAGTACAATTGGTACACACTTCGCCTTGAGTGTAAAAGTTGCCGAGCATGGCAGCGCTCACCGCCTCAGAAATATCGGCATCATCAAACACGATCAGCGGCGATTTACCACCAAGCTCCATGGTGACGTCTTTGAGGTTGCTTGCCGCACTTTGCATCACTTTACGTCCCGTACCCACTTCGCCAGTAAAAGAAACTTTTTCAATTTCAGGCGCTGAGGTTAACCATTGGCCAACCTCTGAGGCACCGTGAACAACGTTAAATACCCCGGCAGGTACGCCAGCTTCAATATAAATCTTTGCCAATTCGGTAGCGCCTTTGGGGGTTTCTTCAGATGGTTTGAAAATCATGGCATTACCACAAGCTAGGGCTGGTGCCGATTTCCAACATGCAATTTGCAGTGGGTAGTTCCAAGCGCCAATACCAGCGCAAATACCCAAGGCTTCTTTACGGGTATAATAAAAATCGCTGCCGAGATCTTGTTGTTGGCCGACGTGACCTGGGGCGATATTGGCGAAGAATTCGATCGCATCTGCGCCTGTCACTACATCGACACACTCGGCCTCTTGCCAAGGTTTTCCAGTATCTAACACTTCGACTTTGGCTAATTCATCATTTCTTTCACGCAGCAGAGCGACGGCTTTCAATAACACTCTCGACCGTTCCATCGCCGTCATCGCCGACCAAGTAGCAAAGCCTTGTTGGGCACTTTTGATCGCTTGTTGTTGAATTTGTTCACAAGCGGTTTCCACTTGATAGATGACCTCGCCCGTGGCTGGGTTAATGACATCAAAGTGTTCGCCGTGACTGTTAGCAACAAATTGTCCATCGATAAAGTTTTGTAACACAGGGTGAGACATGATTATTCTCCAAACGGTGAAATAAGAGTGTGAATGTATTGCTTGCACAGAGTTTGAGCATGGTCAAACTCTGCTTGTTGACCTTTGGCCAAAACGCAGCGCAACCAAAGGCCGTCTATCATTGCCGCAGTTAATTCGCTCGCTTGTTGGGCATCGTCTTCAGGCATTAGTTGGCGATACGAACTTTTTAAGTTGCTCAATAAGCGGCGGTTATTGACTTGTTGTAAACGACAGAGCGCCGGTTTATGCATCGACTGCGCCCAAAAAATAAGCCAAGTTCTGGTGGTGTCGTGATGCTGCTGAATAGGGGCAAAGTTAGTTTCCACAATGCACATCAACCTTTGATAAGCACTCACCGATTGACCTTGGGTTTTGTTTAATAAGTTGGCTTTTAATTGCGTGAGTATGTGCCGTACCGTTGCTTCAATTAGGGCATCTTTACCGCCAAAATAATGGCTGATGATCCCAGAAGACAGACCGGCACGTTGACTGATTTTATTGATTGTTGTGGCGTCAAATCCGAGTTCCGCGACACAGTGTAACGTTGCCTCGATGAGCTGTTGACGTCGAATGGGTTCCATTCCTACTTTTGGCATTTTTCTTAATTGATCGTTCAAGTTAAAAAAGCATGTTAATAGTTTGAGTTGAAATGATCAAGTTGGTTAGATATCGAAATGATTTTGATGGATTAAACTAAGTGCCTGAATTTT